>CAMAVG010000014.1 GCA_945861605.1 Rickettsia typhi | reverse complement strand
GGAATATTGATAAACACCGTTGATGACAAACAGTTTTCAACATTTATTCTGCCTGCAATTGTGAAACATAACGACCTCACAATCGCAATAAATTCCTTTGGGAAATTTCCATTATTTGTGACATTTGTCCGCCATACAATTGAAAGCATTGTAACGAAGAAGCTTGTGAAAATGTATGATTACATTGCGGAGAATTATGGGAAAATTAAGGAACGCTTTCCGGATTCAATCCAGCGAAGAAGAGTATTTTTCAATTTGTTTAATAACAAAGATTGGGAGAACATTACCGTAAAAACCGGTGGATATGTCTACTTTGTAGGCTCCGGTGTTGGAGATGCAGAAATGATTACAGTGAAGGGTTTGAATGCACTAAGAATTGCTGATGTTATTTTATACGATAACCTTATTCCAAATGGCTTACTTGCTTTCTCCCGAAGAGATTCATTAAAAATTGATGTTGCAAAATATGGAACATGCAAGGAAGGAAAGTGTTCAACTATGCAGGGGGATATCAACAGTGCGATTGTTGATTACGCGGCACAAGGGAAAATTGTTGTGCGTCTTAAGGGTGGAGACTGCGGGGTTTTTGGTCAATTAGCACAGGAAATTGACGCAATTGTGCAGCATAACGGGACAATCGAACAAAATAGAATTGGATTCGAGATCATTTCAGGCGTAACTTCTGCTTCGGCAGCTTGCTCGTTGCTTGGAATTCCACTCACGGCAAAAGGGCTTTCATCATCAATAACACTTTTGACATACCATTCACGAAATTCATTTGATGATAAATTTATGGAATCGGTTGCAATGCGTTTACCGATGGAGACATATGTTGTGTATATGTGTGGAAAGACAATAGGGGATTTTGCTCAAAGGGTTACATCGTTTGATTTCAACTTGCGAAATATGAAAATTGCGATAGTACAAAACATTGGCGACAATTCAGAAAGAAAAACCATTTCCACACTTGATGGAGTTATTGGCAAGGATTTTGGTTCGCCTGTTGTTGCAATTGTTGGGAATGTTCTTAATTTATTGACTTAATATTTATGCAAATAGAAAAAATTTTAGAACTCAAAACCCTTGATTTCGAAGAAAGACTTTTGAAAGTCTTGGAAGGTTTTGTAGGGGAAAAAGTTGTTTTTACAACATCGTTTAGCTTGGAGGATCAACTTATTACACACATAATTGCCTTGCACAACCTTAATGTTGAAATTGTAACGATAGATACCGGAAGACATTTTGAGGAGACGCATCGCGTATTTCAACAAACTTTGGAAAAATATCCAACGATTCACATTGGAACGCTATTCCCGCGGGAGGATTTGGTGACGAATTTTGTAAATACAAAGGGGATTAACGGGTTTTATAATTCGTATGAGACTCGCACACAATGCTGTTTTATTCGCAAGGTTGAGCCGTTGAATCGTTTTTTAAAAAATGGGAAGTATAAATTGTGGATTAGCGGGGTTAGAGCATCGCACTCACAAACAAGAACGCAACTTGATTGGATAGAAAAAGACTTGGAGAGGGATATCCTAAAAATATATCCCATTTTCGATTTAACCAAAAGCGATGTTGAAGGGTATATCAAAAAACATAATATTCCATACAATAGCCTATACAACAACGGATTCACATCAATTGGCTGTGCTCCTTGCACAAGGGTTCCACTCATCGGCGATGACCCTCGCTCGGGAAGGTGGTGGTGGGAATTTGGTGAAAAGACAGAATGCGGATTGCATATTAATAAAGTAATAAAATAGTTATGATAAACACAGTAGAAATTAAACAATTTATAGGCAGAATATCCGAGCAAGAAAAGGCTTGGCTATTTGGATATTTAGACGCAATATTAGGAAATAATGCTTTGGTGAATGTTCAAACGATTGAATCAAAAGTGAAAAAAGTGAGCATTCTATTCATAACAGAAACGGGCAATGCAAAGCAAATTGCGGGGGATTTGTTGTCATTCTTGCGTGTCAAACTTGGTAATGGAGTGAATATCAAAACCGCAGATGCACGGACATTTAAAGCGAACCAACTTGAAAAAGAGGAGTGCATTTTATTGATAACATCAACACATGGGGATGGAGAAGTGCCGGAATCCGGTAAGAAGTTGTTTGAATATCTTGAGAAAGACGATGCTTCGTTGAAGAATCTTTCGTTTGCGGTTCTTGCACTTGGGGATAGCTCATACCCGCTTTATTGTAAATCCGGAATAGACTTTAGCTCAATGCTTGAGAAATCCGGTGCAAAAAAATTGATTGAACCGTTTTTGGTGGATGTGGATCTTGCAGGTGTGGAAAATTGGTTTGAAAGCGTTGCGAATTCTTTGCATGGAGTTAGCGTTGCAAATGTTGCAAATGGGAATTCACCGCAAGCAAGGGTAAATTCCAACTTTGATGCAGAATTAATTGAAAACAATTGCTTGAGCGATATTGGTTCGAATAAGGAAGTTAGGCATTTGGCGTTTGTTTCAAAGGAAGGTGTGGCTTATGAATGTGGCGATGCGCTTTCAATTGTTGTTCCATCGGTTGGTTCAGTTGGCAATTCGCCGCGATTATACTCAATTGCTTCGTCGCCGCTTTATCACGGAAATGAAATACATCTGCTTGTTTCGGTTGTGAAGGATGGACTTTGTTCAAATTATTTGAGGAATCTTGAAATTGGTAGCACAATTGATTGCAAAATTGCAAAGAATAATATGTTTCGATTGCCAAGCGTTGATTCTGACATAATAATGATTGGTGCCGGAACGGGACTTGCTCCATTTAGGGGATTCCTCAACGAGCGTCTCGCAAGTAATGCCTCGGGTAAGAATTGGTTGTTTTTTGGTGAGCAAAAATCAACAACAGATTTCTACTATCAATTGGAAATGCAGGAGCTTTTGGCTTCGAAAACTTTAACAAAACTGGACTTAGCCTTTTCAAGAGACACCCAAAACAAAGTGTATGTTCAGGATAGAATCCTAGAAAACGCAACGGAATTCTACGCGTGGCTTCAACGCGGTGCGGTTGTTTATGTTTGTGGTGGAAAAGCAATGTTTAGCGATGTTGAAACCGCACTGTTGAAAGTCATTGAATCTGGTGCCGGTGAAACGCAAGAATTTGCGAGAGAGTACCTCAAGGAAATGATCGAATCCGAGCGATTCAAAAAAGATGTTTATTAATTTAATATAAGGAAATATGAAAGAAAGTGCTGTTGAAAAAATTAAAAAAGAAAGCCGAGGTTTGCGGGGGAATCTTGAATTGGAGGTTGCAAATCAGGTTACACTTGGAATGACGGAAGATTCCGCACAATTGATGAAACTCCATGGAAGTTATTTACAGGACGACCGAGATTCAAGACAACGAAGGGCAGAAAAAGGACTTGAAAACCTTTATTCATTCATGATCCGCCTGCGTATTCCAGCTGGAATTGTTTCTTCAAAACAGTGGAAGGTGATTGATGATGTTTCGATGAAATATGCAAATGAAACGATTAAAATCACAACAAGGCAAACGGTGCAGTATCACGGAATTTTTAAATTCAACCTTAAGCCAAGTCTGAAGGAAGTTTATGAAGCGGCAAATCTTGATTCCATCGCCGCATGTGGTGATGTTAATCGAAATGTTATTGCGACATCATGCGTGTGGAATGCGAAAATTTTCAAAGAAATTACTAGATTTTCCACGGAAATTTCCGAAGAATTCTTGCCAAAGACGAATGCGTATCACGAAATTTGGCTTGATGGCGAAAGGATGAATCCTGAAAATGAGAAAGACGAGTTGTATCAAGACCGCTATCTTCCACGCAAATTTAAAATTGCGATAGCCGTCCCCCCGCTTAATGATGTTGATGTTTTTGCTCACGATATTGGTTTAATTGCAATGTTGAACGATGCAAAAGATGCCATTTTGGGTTATAATGTCTGCGTTGGTGGTGGTTTGGGAACGACTCACGGCAATGAAAAGACATATGCAAGACTTGGCAGTGAGATCGGCTTTGTGAATCCGCAAGATGCCATTTCGTTAATGCGTCGCATTATTGAAATTCAGCGTGATAATGGGAACCGTGAAGATAGAAAACAAGCAAGGTTGAAGTATACAATTGATAAGCTTGGTCTTGAATGGTTTGTTGATGAACTGCAAAGAAGATCAAATATCGTTCTTGAAAACGCACGAAGTTACGAGTTTGAATCAAGAGTGGAGAAATATGGTTTGCAAAAATGTGACGATGGTTCGCATTTTTATACAATGTTTGTTGAAGGTGGAAGATTGAAAGGACTGCAAAAAGATGCCACAACGCAAATTGCACAGGAAATTAACTGCGATTTTGTAATGACATGTAACCAAAATCTTGTTATCGCAAATGTACAAAATGAAGATTTACCAAAGTTAAGTGAGATAATTGCAAAATACAACCTTGATTCGCAAAGCGAAATTTCTGATGCGAGGAAATCCGCAATTGCGTGTGTTGCAATACCAACTTGTCCGCTTGCTCTTGCTGAAGCTGAGCGTTATCTGCCTTCGTTGATTGCAAAAATTGATGATATTATGCAGGAAATTGGACTATCTTCCAAACAAAGGGATGTTGATATTCGCATGACCGGTTGCCCAAATGGATGTGGAAGACCGTACCTTGCTGAAATTGGCTTCATTGGGAAATCTGCCGGAAAATATAACATGCTTCTTGGTGGGAGCAAGGATGGTTCGCGATTGAATAGGCTTTATAAGGAGAGCCTTTCCGAAGATGATATCCTTTCTGAACTGCGATCATTCTTTGGCGAATACAAAAATAGTTCGCAAACATTTGGAGACTTCACCCACAATAAACTTTTTAATTAAACTATGACAATGAATAAAATATTACCGCAATACTTGCAAAAACTTGAAGATGAAGCAATTTATATTATTAGAGAAGCATTTGCTTTTGCGCAAAATCCTGTAATGATGTACTCAATTGGGAAGGATTCAACCGTCATGCTTGAATTGGTCAAGAAGGCGTTTTATCCGGCGCCGCCTCGAATTACATTGATGCACATTGATACACTGTGGAAGTTTCGTGATATGATTTCCTTTCGTGATAATGTTTTTAAAAATTACCCATATAAAACGATTATCCACACTAATCCGCGTGCAAAAACGGAGGAAATTTCCCCGTTCACACATGGTAAAACTTACACGGATATCATGAAAACCGATGCCTTAAAACAGGCGTTGAATGAAAATAAATTTGATGTAATTCTTGGTGGAGCAAGAAGGGACGAGGAGAAGTCGAGGGCCAAAGAGAGAATTTTCTCATTTAGGAATAAACTGCATTTATGGGATCCGAAAAATCAAAGACCGGAACTCTGGAATACATTCAACGCGATGTTGAATCAGGGTGAGAGCATTAGGGTTTTTCCAATTTCAAACTGGACGGAATTTGATGTATGGAATTATATTCATTACAAAGATATTGAAATCGTTCCTTTGTATTTTGCTCAAAAAAGACCGATTATCAACCGCGATGGCACTTTGATAATGGTCGATGACAACAGAATGCCAATTGATGAAAGTGAAGCAATTGAAGAAAGAACGGTGAGGTTCAGAACGCTTGGTTGCTATCCACTTTCGGGAGCAATTGAATCCAATGCAAATTCTGTGGAGGATATAATCGCTGAAATTGAAGCAAGTAAGTTTTCCGAAAGACAAGGCAGATTAATCGATTCCGATCAAGCAGGTTCAATGGAAAAGAAGAAGGTGAATGGATATTTTTAAAATATAATAGCAATTAATTAGAATTAAAATGAAAGAAATAATTAAAAATTCGTTAAAATTTTTAACATGCGGCAGTGTGGATGATGGGAAATCAACGCTGATTGGAAGAATGCTTTACGAAAGCGGCGCTGTTTATGAGGATCAAATCCGCGATGCGGTGAAATCGAGCCAATTGGCAGATGGTCAAATTGATTACTCGCTTTTTGTGGACGGTCTTCTTTCGGAAAGAGAGCAGGGGATTACCATTGATGTTGCGTATCGGTATTTTAATACGAGTAAAACAAAATTTATTATCGCGGATTCCCCCGGTCACAAACAATACACGCGAAACATGACAGTTGCCGCTTCCAACAGTGATGCCGCCGTTTTATTGATTGATGCCTCAAGGGGAATTCAAGAACAAACATTGAGGCACAGCTATGTTCTGAATTTATTTGGGATTAAAAATGTTGTAATTGCGGTGAACAAAATGGATAAAGTTGGATATTCCAAGGAAACATTTGATGAAATAGTTGAGAGATATAAGGAATTAACAAGAAATTTCGCATTCGAAAAAGTGTTTTTCATTCCAGTTTCTGCAATAAATGGCGATAACATCACCAAGAAAAGTGCAAATACCGAATGGTACGCCGATGTTTCGTTGCTTGAAGCGTTGGAATTGATTGCATCATCGTTTCAGGAATCCAATGGTGTTGATAGAATTTTAATTCAAAACTCAATTCGTGAGGACTCATACGGGAGGGGATATCAGGCTTTTGTAAGCTCCGGAGGCTTTCGCATTGGCGATGAAGTTGTAATTTTGCCGGCAAGGAAGAATACGAAGATCAAAACGATTATTCACGGAGGAAACGAAGTTCAAAGAGTGGAGAAAACGCAATCAATCACGGTGTTTCTTGCGGATGAGATTGATGTAACGCGTGGGTGTGTTATTGTGAAAAAGAAGGAAAATCCTGATTTCATCGTGACAAATAAATTCCGCGCGTATATAATCGCGTTTTATTCTGTTCGGGATTTCTCCAAAGAGTTCATATTCGCGGTGCATCATGTCAGTGTTCGTGGTGTTGTTTCAAAAATAGAACATAAAATCAACTTCGATTCCCTTGAAAAAGATTATGATAATCTGCAATTTGATGAGAATCAAATTTTTGCGGTGGATATTGAACTTGCGACTGTTGTTGGGTGTGATTTATATTTGAATGATCATAAGTCCGGATCGTTTATCGTTGTGGATCCAACCTCGCATCAGACAATCGCCGCAGGGATTATCACAGAGAATTTACATAAAGATGAAATTGATGAAAATGATGATAGCGACGAGAGGTATCTTGAATTTATTCGAAAATTTAAAAATTTACTTTCAGAATACAAGGATGTCGCGGATGGGATATAGAAAATTCTTGAAAAGTCGTTAATCTTTTAGAACTTGACAATTTGCAAAGTGTTTTCTATGTTTTGAATATAAATTTATGAAAAGACTTTGCTAAGTAAGCTCTTGCCGAAGTATCACGGTATTCAGAAAAAGGAAGCTCCTGCTTCAAGTTTCATACCGTACCTCTGCCATTTCAGCGATGACACAATCCTCACTAAAAAGCAGGATCTTGTCTCAATCGTCAAAGTTGAAGGCTTTGCGTTTGAAGCAGCGGATGATGTTGAGATCGATGCAAAGAAGGATTTACGAAACAACCTTTTTAAGGCTATGGTCGGGGGGAATTTCACAATTTATATCCACACTTTGCGAAGAAAGCAGTCTTCGTATCCAAAAGGTGAATTTGATAACAAGTTTGCGAAAAATCTCAATAAACAATGGGAAGACCGCCACGCACCGGAATATGTATTCGTGAACGAACATTACATCACAATCGTTCGAAGGAATAACAAAATGACAAACGCAATAAGCAACATTGCTGCATCACTTAGCAAAGACGAAGAAAATTCTGATGTCAATCAATCACTTGCGGATGCCTACTCCGAACTTTCGGAAAATGTCGACAAAGTCCTTCAATCATTCAACGGATACAATGCCTCAATTTTACAAGTGAAGAAAGAAGGTGAGTCCTATTACTGCGAAATGTTGGAATTTCTTGGAATGCTGACAAGCGGTCTTCAAAAACAACGGTACCTCCTCCCAAAAACAACAATTGATAGATACCTTCAAACATCGAGGATCTACGCCGCAAGAAAAACAATAGAATCACATTCAGCAATTGATGTGAAGTACATGGGAATTGTTTCGCTTAAGAACTATCGTCCGTCTACTCACGCTGGTTTGCTTGATGCCTTCCTCACCCTGCCATTTGAATTGATTATTACCCAAAGTTTCAGTTATCTTGATAAGCAAAACGCTATTGGAAAAATGCAACTTCAACAAAGAAGGTTGATCCAATCGCAGGATCCCTCATTTTCACAAATTGGAGAAATCACCCGTGCATTGGACGAAGCAACTTCGGGAAAATTTTCCTTTGGAAACCATCATCTCAGTATTCTGTGCATTGGGGATTCCAAGAAGAATCTTGATAAAAACTGTTCATCGGTTGGTGTTGAATTAACAAACATTGGAATTGTGAATGTGCGTGAAACTATCAACATGGAAGCATGTTTTTGGGGGCAATTGCCCGGAAATGAATCGATGATTATCCGCCGTGCAACGATCAACACCCTCAACCTTGCGGGCTTTGCTTCAATGCACAACTTCCCATTGGGGAAAATTACGGGAAACCATTGGGGTGATGCCGTGACCGTATTCAACACAATTTCAGGAACTCCGTTCTTTTTCAATTTCCATGTGCGTGATGTCGGACACACGATGATTATCGGACCAACTGGCGGTGGTAAAACAGTTTTGATGAACTTCCTTTGCGCGCAAGCACAGAAGTTTCGTCCGCGAATGTTCTTTTTCGATAAAGACCACGGTGCAGAAATTTTCATTCGTGCATTGGGCGGAAATTATTCAGTTCTTGACCCAGCCGAGAAATCGAATTTCAATCCATTGCACTTGCCGGAAAACTCCGTGAATAAATCGTTTCTTTTTGAGTGGTTCTCCAATTTAATCACAGGGAGTGAAGTTCGTCAAATTACGCCGGAGGAATCCGCGACTATCGCCCAAGCAGTTGATGGAATATATCGCCTTCCAAAATCACAAAGAACAATGAGAAACGCCGCCTCGTTTTTTGGAACTGAATTCATTGGCTCAATTGCATCAAAACTTGCAAAATGGCATGGAGAAGGCGAGAAATCCAACATGTTTGATAACGAAACCGATGATCTTGATTTTTCCAAAGGAAGTATTTTTGGTTTTGAAATGGGACCAATTCTTCAGGATCCCGTCTCTCTTCCACCAACCCTTGGATATCTTTTCCACAGAATTCAGACTTCCCTTGATGGAACGCCAACGATTGTAGTTCTTGATGAAGCTTGGGCTTTGATTGATAACCCAGTCTTTGCACCAAAAATTAAGGATTGGCTAAAGGTTATGAGGAAGCTCAACGCAATGGTTGTTTTTGCAACGCAATCCGTTGAAGATGCGACGAAATCCGCAATTAGTGATACCCTCGTCCAGCAAACTGCAACGCAAATTTTCCTTCCAAACATGCGTGCAACGACGACATACCAATCAATGTTTATGCTTTCGGATAAAGAATTCGATCTTGTCAAAACAATTGATCCAGCCTCCCGCTTTTTCCTTGTAAAGCAAGAAACAAAAACCGCAATTGCACGAATTAACCTCTCTGGAATGATGGACGCAATTCATCTTCTTTCAGGAAGGGCGGAAACCGTTGAACTTTTACGCAACATTAGAAATGAAGTTGGTGATAACCCAGAGGCATGGATTCCAATCTTCTTGGAAAAAGTTTATAGACTATGAATATGTTTCACAAAATTTTAAACATTGAACAATGTGACCCATTTCAAAAGATCAAAGAATGCGAAGTTGTTTCGTTTGATATCTTTGACACGGCAATCGTTCGTCCGTTTTTGCATCATAATGAGATGTACAAAATTGTTGAAAAGCTAATTCCAAACAAGAAATTTGCAAAAGTAAGAATTCGCGCCGAAAGAAACACAAGAAACGATTTAATCCACAAAAAACACCTTAAGGAGGAAATCACAATTAACGACATATACGAACATATTCACATTGATAAAGACAAGGCCGTTGAAATTGAGCTTGGCTTTGATCTTGATATCTGCCGCAAAAGGCAATATATCTTCAAACTTTATAAATTCGCGGTAAATTTAAACAAACGAATAATATTCACAAGCGATATAACATATCCGCGTGCGGTTATTGAAGAAATTTTACGAAAGAATGGATACAACACTTACGAAAAATTGTATATTTCCAGCGAGGAGAACCTCTCCAAACATCAAGGCGGGCTTTATAAAAAGCTCATTTTTGAAATGAATGTTGCACCGCATAGAATCCTTCATATCGGCGATTCAATAAAAGCTGATATCCACCAAGCAAGAAAACACGGCATTAAACCAATTCATATTCAACGCCCGTTGCATGCACTTTCAAGTGTGGTAAATCAAAAGAAATTCTGCCTTGAGAAAAATATTTTGAATTCCGCACTGTTTGCATCAGTTGGAAATATTATCTGTGAACCAACGATTCCACAAAAGCGAAAATTCATCGTAACATTTCCATTTGTGTATAAACTCGCGATGGAGATCCTGAAAGAAAAAAAGGAAAATCCCATTTTTTTGATAAACGAAGGACACGGCAACGGAATATTCCACTTGTTTTCGGAGGTCTATTCGTATTTCAGCAAGGAATCGGTGAAATATTGCGAAATAGACATTTCCCAAGTCTACGCTTCATCCGTGCGAACATTTGACGATCTTCGAATCCTCAAGCAAAATGTTTCAAAGGAAAACTTTGCTCATATTCTCACATTCTGTTTTGGTGTTCCAAGCACAATTACGCCCGAAAACGACATTGCAAGGCTATCTGCAATTTGGCCGGAAATTGAAATCAATGCGTTAAATCTTCGCAAGGAGATTATCGAGAAATGCAACTTCTTGAAAACGCAAAGTGTTTATGATTTTACACTAAGCAATGGCACAAAGGATTTCCTTCAAAGTCTACTTGGTTCGAAAATTAAGAATTACACGCAAGTTCATCATTCGCTGGAGAAAGTAATTTCAAATTCAACGGCATCCGTTTGGCTTTCAAAACCAAATCCACTTGAAATCATCGACGAAATGAAATCCATTACAAACGAAGAAATGCAACGCCATATATTCCCGCAGTCGCAACACTTCTTTGCTACACTTGGAAAATATTTAAAATTTTTGGATAAGAAAACTTGGGAGAGGGTAAAAACTTCTTGAATAACAAAAATATTCACACACAAAGTTGATATAAAATTTATTACCCCAAATGAAAGTTAGAACACGCATCGCACCATCACCAACGGGTCTCCTTCATATCGGGACGGCAAGAACGGCACTTTTTAATTATCTTTTCGCAAAAAAACACGGCGGACAGTTCTTAATCCGCATTGAAGACACAGATGAAGCCAGAAACACGAGGGAATCCTATGATGCCATAACGGACGGACTTTCTTGGCTTGGAATGGAATCGGACGAAAAAATTGAGTATCAATCAAAACGAGGGGAACTCTACAAAGAAAAAATTGAGGAACTTCTTCAAAAAGGCATTGCCTATTATTCATTTATTTCCGAAGAAGAAATTTCCAAACGAAAGGAAGTGGCGATTGCTCAAAACACAAGGTATATTCACAGATATTCCCCGCAAGATGAAACAAAAGTGGAGGGAATAACCCCCGTTGTGCGTTTGAAGATTCAAGCTGGTGTGAATGTTATAATTCACGATTCCGTTCAAGGCGATGTTGTAATCAACACTGATACAATTGAAGATTTCGTTTTGGCAAGAAGCGATTCTTCCCCAATTTATATGTTCGCCGTTGTTTGTGATGATATCGACATGGAAATTACGCATGTAATTCGTGGAGTCGACCACCTTACAAACACCGCAAAGCAAATTTTGGTTTATAACGCACTCAATGCACAACTTCCAACATTTGCACATATTCCACTAATTCACGGCGATGACGGTTCAAAACTTTCCAAACGCCACGGTGCAATTTCAACAATGGAATACAAAACACAGGGGTATCTTCCAGAGGCAATTCGCGCGTATTTACTTCGCCTTGGTTGGGGAAGCGGAAATGATGAAATTATGAATGATGAACAGGCATTGGTGGAATTTTCACTTGAAGGAATAGGGCGTTCTCCTTCAAGGTTTGATTTTGCAAAGTTGCAATCTGTGAATGAATTTTTCATTAAAACTTTGCCGAATCAAAGGCTTATTGAAGTTCTACAAAACGATTACAACTTCAATTTTGATGCGATTCTCAATCCGGAACTTGCTTTGAATTTGGCGAAGAATCGTGCAAAAACAATGCTTGAACTCATTGCTGTGATTCGTTTTTTCAAAAAAGATTTCATAAAACCGCAAAATATTGAGCAAGACAAACTTGAGCACATTCAAAACTTCTTGAAAAATGCAAAAAACGAAAACCTTCACGATGAATTCAAGATATTCCTTGATGAAAACGGCTTGAAATTTAAGGATATTGGGCAAACATTTCGCATGGCATTAATTTGTGAGGTTTCTTCGATTGGCATTTTTGACATAATTGCGGTCATTGGTTTTGAGGAAGCAAAAAAGCGTATTTTGTGAAAAAAAATAAAAAAAATACTTGACAATAACTTTATTTATTTCGCGAATTTAATTAAATTAATTTTTTAATAAAAAAATGTCATTCTTCAAAATCGCTACTGCTGCTGTAATCCTATCTTCTTCTGTTTTTGCTGCTGAAGCTGTAAAAGCTCCTGCTGCTGCTCCAGTTGCTGCTGTTAAAGCTGCTCCTGCTGCTGTTAAAGCTGCTGCTCCAGTTGCTGCAAAAGAAGTTAAAGCTGCACCTGCTGCTGAAGCTGCTAAAGCTGCTGCTCCTGTTGCTGCAAAAAAATAAGCTTTTGCTTATGCTATCGTGTGTGGGTGCAAATCCACACACTTTTCTCTCCACGCGCATTTCTTGGAATGAAAACTTCCTAAATCCTAAAATTTCTTTGAGAATATCCTCAAAATCTCCTTTAGTAAGCCAGTCTTTTCTTTGATTTCAACATTTGGTTTGATCCAATCCTTGTTAACTGTTATGACATCTTGGCTTGAGACGATTGATAAAACATTTTGAATGTTCTGTGTGAATTCTCTTTGTGTGTGAATTATGATTGTTTTGCAATCTTGTGGTGGGTTGATGTCTGTCCAAATTTGGCGTAAATATCTTAAAAGCAATTGCGAGACAAACTTAACGGTTTCGTAGTTGACGACGGTCATGAGTTCCTTGTTCATGCCTTTTGCAGTATGAATTTTTTCGATCATATCAAGTTCGCTGAAGCAGATGAAGTGTTGCATGACCAATGTGACTGCCCTTCGTGTGAGGTGCGGGAATTTGGCTGTTGTTGCTAATGTTATGTATTGAATGATGTCGCTTAGACCGCGGTTTATGCGATAGATATCCTTGAGGCTGCCGGCTCCGTCGAATGTGTAGAGTGTGATTTGTTTTGCGATGTGGATGACTCCGATTTTTTGTGAGTCTATTAAGTGTTTGGCGTTGCGTGTGAATAGACTGAAGAACGACCAGACTTTCTCAACATTTACGCCGACATTTGTGAAGCAGGAGATCAAAACATTTAATTCCATATCGTTGAATGTTTCGTAGATTTTGCAGGTTTTCATTGTGAATGAATGTGTGATTACCTTGCCGATTGGTGTTGGGAGTTTTTGTAGTTTTGGTGCTTTGATTATCTCGTGTCCAAGGACATCGCAAATGATTTCAACTTCTTCAACTTGAAGTGAGAATTCGTTTTCGTGTTTGTCGATAAGGCGGTTTATGCTGGTTTGAAGGTCTTCCTTGTTGGTTATGTCATCGCCGGAAATGCCATAAAGTTGAACGGTTGTTGTGTTGTTTGTGGATTCTGAAGATATTGAAATTGATTCAACGCCGATTGTTACAATGTGCATAATTGTGCTTCCTTTAAATATTCTTCAACATTATTTGTTTGAAGGGTTTGGATTAATTGACTGTTTTGAAGAATTTTTGTGTGCGTGGAATTTTCGTTGCCGTTGATTTTGAAATTCACAATGGAGCAGACCGCTTGGAATGTTTCTTCGATTGTGTTGTTCGTGATGATATATTCGTAGTTTTTGGAATGGGAAATATCCAAAATTGCGTTTTGCATTCTTTCGTGAATTATTTCTTTGGAAATATCGCCGCGTTGTTCAAGACGGTTTTGAAGTGCGTTGAGGGATGGGGGTAAAAGGAAGATGCTAAGCAAATTGTTTTTTGCGTTTTCTTGAATTTGAATGAAGCCTTGGAAGTCGATATCGAAAAGTGTGTGGTGGGTTTTGGAAATTTCGCTTTTTGGAGTTCCGTAAAAGTTGCCGCAGATTTCCGCGTTCTCAAGGAATTCGTTTTGCGAAATCATTTGTGAGAATTCATCGTTTGAAAGGAAGAAGTATTCCTTGCCGTTGGTTTCGCTTCCTCTTTTTTGGCGGGTTGTCGCCGAAATGGAGAATTTTACTTGGTTTGCAACGGGTGAACGGGAATCGTTCATTAGCATGTTACAAATTGTTGTTTTTCCGCCACCAGATGGCGATGATATTACTATAAAGTGCATTTTATATTGAAAATTGTTCTGAGAGAATTTTTTCTTCCAGTGTGAGTTTGTTATCAAATAGAAGTTCAACGCCGAAGTTATCG
>CAMAVG010000013.1 GCA_945861605.1 Rickettsia typhi | reverse complement strand
GCTCACACATCGAAGAAACGATGAAGATGATTTGGTCGAAATTGGAATTGGAGAATTTTGAAAACACCACACACGAATTGGTTTTTCAGTCGCGAGTTGGTCCAAAACAGTGGCTGAAACCATACATTCAAACCGTTATTCCAAAATATGCGGGGTGGAACATGGTTGTTTTTCCAATCGCGTTTGTC
Source organism: Rickettsia typhi (assembly GCA_945861605.1). GTDB lineage: Bacteria > Pseudomonadota > Alphaproteobacteria > Rickettsiales > Deianiraeaceae > CAJQOT01. Next base: position 15,777 of record CAMAVG010000013.1, on the reverse strand, counting down.
TCGGAGCATCTTGAAACCCTTGTAGAACTTGACGATGAATACCGCGAACTTGCACACGAATGCGGTGTTTTGGAATATATTCGGGCTGGAACTCCAAGCCTTGAACCAAAATTCATTGAGTGTTTGTTTGATGAGGTTCAAAAACGGATTTAATGCTTGAAATTTACATTTCCTTCGGCATTACCAATTGTTAATTAATTTGTATTATATGGATAGCGTTACAATTTCTACCGCTCTTACTGGGCTTGGCGGTTTTATGTATTGGCTTCATCAGCCATTTCTAACGCAAGTGCGTGAGGATTATAATAACAAATTATATCAAAAAGTTTGTAAAAAATCTAGCAATGAGGTAGAAGCTTTGGATAAAATTATTTCTGCAACGAAAAATGATGACATAGTACACAAATATCGCAAAATACTCAATGAAATAATACAAAATCCAAATGACTTTACTTCACAACTTTTCGCAGAAATCATGGCAAGCGAAATTATGGAGGAAGGCACTTATTCACTGGAAACAATCCATCGCCTTTCATTAATGACACGCAAAGAATTGGAATATTTCTACGAAAACATTGCTCCGTTTTGGTTTGGAGGCAATGGGTTTTTTCAATTAACTGCCGAAGTTGAGGTGAATGCACTGATAAGCGATTTAGATGTTGTCAAATACGGATTATCTAAAGGATTTAAAAAGTTTGATAGTAGTGACGAACAATGGTATTCAACAGATTTTTCCAACGGTGATAAGTTTCTGATTCAAGGTAAAAATGTTAGCAAAATGAATCTTAAAATTGCAGTTTTAAACAGATTTGGACATGATTTATGCAAAATTGGAGTTGCAGAAAATAAAATTCGCAAATGGACGCCAGAAGACAAACGGGAAATTTTGCGAGTTTGCAAAGAATGCGGAATTGAGGAAATTGATGTGAAACTTGATGTTTAGTCGGTTAATCTGCGTCCCAATATTTAATTCTTGACAACTAAACTTTTTCAAGTTAGAAAACCTAGTTTGTTTTGTAAAATTATATGCAGTCATCTGTAGTAGTAGGTCTTCAATGGGGGGACGAAGGAAAAGGAAAAATTGTTGACTACCTTTCCCCAAATTACGATATCATCGCTCGCTTTCAAGGTGGAAACAATGCAGGTCACACCATTATGTTCAACGGGGAAACTTATAAACTTTCGCTTATTCCATCGGGAATTTTTTCCGGAAAACTTGCCTATATTGGTTCTGGTGTCGTGATTGACCCTGCCGTTTTACTTGCCGAAATGCAATATTTAACCCAGGCGGGGTTTGATCCAAGCAATTGTTTGAAAATTGCGAAGAATACTCACATAATTTTAGATCTTCACAAGAAACTTGATTCCAAAAGCGAAGAAGATTCCACAAACACTTGTAAAATTGGCACGACAAAACGCGGAATTGGGTATGCTTATCAGGATAAAATCGCCAGAAGAGGCATTCGCATTTGCGATATCGAACAATCCGATGCACTGAAATTCGCTGTTGAGAACCTCTACAAGCAGTCCGCTCATTTGGTGAAATATACTCAAAATGATATAACACAAGCTTGCGATGAATTGAAAGAATTTTATTCCAAAATTGAAAAAATGCTTGTTCACCCGATAGAATTCATGAACGAAAACGGGGGAAAATCCGTGCTTTTTGAAGGAGCACAAGGCGTTCTTTTGGATATCACATTCGGAACATATCCATTCGTAACTTCATCAACAACCCTGCCTTCACAATGTTTTGCTGGTTCGGGGTTTGGTAAGGCAAAAACTCAAGAAATTTACGGCGTAACAAAAGCTTATTCAACACGCGTTGGCGAAGGACCATTCCCCACGGAGGATTTCGATATCTTGGGTGAGAATTTACAAATCACAGGGAAGGAAATTGGAACTGTCACAAAACGCAAAAGAAGATGCGGCGCGCTTGATCTTGTCGCCCTCAAATACGCCTGCGATGTTTCCGGCGTAACACAAATTATTCTAACAAAAATTGATGTTCTTGATTCCCTATCATCAATTCCGCTTTGCGTTGAATACGAAGGTTTTGGAAGAGTTTTTCCGCTGTCAAAATTTGAACAACAAAACATTAAGGCAAAATATATTGAACTTAAGGGTTGGAATTGCAACACAATTGGCATAAAGAACTTTGCAGATCTTCCAACCGAGGCAAAAAATTATATTAAATTCATTCAAGACTACACCGGTGTAAGAATTTCAATGGTCTCCAATGGACCAGAAAGAGACGAAATAATTATTGTATAAATGAAAAGGATTCAACTCGCTTTGCTTTCGGCATTTTTTTTGAATTTTCTAAACGCGTGCTCTATTGATATTTCATATCCAGAATATAAGCTTTCACCCGTTCCTTCAAACATAAATGCAATATATCTTCAGGATTCCCTTCGCTATCTCTCGCTCGCGGCATCTGAAGAGGCTGTTATCGAAGAAACATTTGCAGAGAATTCGCAAATCGAACACAAACTTATGACATTCCCAAATGAGAAAATTCGCGTCCTCACAATTTATGACCCACTAAAAAATACGCAAATTGTCAATATTATAAGCCTTCATAATGGCGAGGATTTGATCAAAGCATTAAGGAGCGACTTCGTGCAAGGGAAACTTTTCCGATTTCCAATCAACGGATTTTACAACTATGTCTACAGCAACATTCGCACAGAAATTATCTCATCAATCAAGCCGAATGCTATTTTACAAATAAACGGAATTGGTTCAACAACCGCCTACTCAACCCTTTTAGCAATTGAACTTACTCAGTTACAAAGCCCAGTTGAATCAATTTTGAATTTTGGCTCAACGCGTTTTACATCTGGCGATGCACACGGGTATATTGCGAAAAAATTTGATGGAATAATGGTGAATGTTACACATGAAGATGATATTAATCACCAGATATACATGGGACATTCCACCACCGCACTCCTTCCACAGGAGTACATCATTTGCAAAACACACAAATGTTACGAAGCAATGTACGAGCAGAAAATCTTTTCAAAAAGAGAAATTCGCAACAATGTCTCATCATTCCCACGCCAATATGTCGAAATGTATCACGATTCACTAATTAGAAAAAATATATGATAACCGCCACACTCAAAAAAGCTTTAATGCTTGTTTTGAAAACCTTGAAATACATTATTTTTGGCTCAACGAAAAAAAATCACAAAAAAAGAGACTACTTCCTCATTCCGATTTACGCAATTTTGATTGCCTCAATCGTGCGCTCACTTTTCTTCGATCACTTCCATGTTCCGTCCGGATCAATGTTGAACACTTTGCAAATTGGGGATAAAATTGCCATTTCAAAACTTTCATACGGATACAGCAGATACTCGTTCCCGTTTGGTCTTGCACCGATAAATGGAAGGATTTTCCAAAAAGAAAAACCGCAAAGAGGCGATATCATCGTTTTCAAACTTCCATCGGACGGCAAAACCAACTATGTTAAACGCTTGATTGGACTCCCCGGCGATGTCATTCGCCTCAACAATGGAATTCTGGAAATCAACGGGCAGTCTGTTAAAAGGCAGAAAATCGAAGAGAATGAAAAGTACTCAACATTCATCGAAACCCTTCCAAGTGGCAGGAAGTACAAGGTTGTGGAGTATCGCGATGATGCAATCGCCGACAACATGCCCCTGATATTCGTCCCTGAAAACCATTATTTTTTCATGGGCGACAACCGCGATAAATCTCAAGATAGTCGGTTCGTCGATGTTGGATTCGTGAATGAGGAATTTCTTTTGGGCAAGGTGAAACGCATTGTGATATCATCGCCAAATTCACTGTTGAACCCGCTTGCGTGGCACAAAATTCGCGGAAGTAGACTCTGGAGCGACCCTTATAAAATATAGGTTTTGGCGTTTAATCGCTTGATAGCTCTCGTTCAAGTTTTTGAATTTGAAGGGAAAGTTCTTCAATATTTCCCGCTTTTTCAAGGGTTTTTTCGTTGAGAGCCTTCGTTATGATTTCCAAAATTTGCGTGTATTTCACCCGCCCATTGCAAAATTTTTCAACAGCAACTTGATTCGCAACATTGAAAATCGTGAATTTTGAGGAATCCTCGCTTTTTGCAACCTCCCTGCCAACGAAAAATAGCGGGAATTCATCTTGTTTAATTTGGGCGAATTCCAAAATGCCATTCAGGGGATTGGAAAATTCCTCTTCGTATTCCGGAAACATAATTGCGTGACCAATGTGGGATTTCATGTCTGGTTTTGAGCTGAATGAAATAACTCCACCACTGCGAAGCCCAACGCTGGCGTGACTAATTGACTGTTTGTTGATGAAAACATCGATGGTATTTTCCCGAATGTTGAACAGGTTGACGACCTCCAAAAGCTCCAAAACTTTGTTTGCCATTGTGGCGGAATCGATTGTGTTTTTGATGCCCATGCTCCAAATTGGGTGTTTCATTGCATCGGAGAACGATACATCTTTCAATTCGCTGAACTTTTTTCCAAAAAAAGGACCGCCCGATGCCGTGATCGAAACATTTGCGATGAGTGAAGAATCGACGATTTCCAGAATGCGATAGAGTGAATTGTGTTCGGAATCGACTGGAATGATTTGCACTCCGCATTCGATGGACTTTTCCTCGATGAATTTCCACGCGGAAACGATGCACTCCTTGTTGGCGATTGCGAGGATTTTCGTGTTGGATATTGCCTCAAGGACGCATTCCACGCCAAAAACGCCAGAAATCGCGTGAAGTGTGACATCGGTTTTTTGTTCTTCGAGCATGGTTTTCAAGTTGTCGTAGACTTTCGTTTTGGGGAATGTCTCCTTTACTTTTGCAAAAATTTTCTTGGAAACGCACACAGCCTTTGGGTTGAATTCCACGATTTGTTTGGATATTTTTTCAAATCCATCGTTGCAAGAAAGGAATTGTACCGTGAAATTTTCCTTTAATTTGCCGGAAAGTAATTCGCAGGCGGAAGTGCCAATTGAGCCGGTTGAGCCTAAAATGCCAATTACGCGTTTTTGTGGGTTATCTTGCATAGACTTCGGCAAGATCGATCATTTTTGACATAACATCGCGAAGGTCTTCAAGGTCGTTATAGTGGATAATCACCTTGCCAGTGCCGTCTTGTTGGTGTTCGATGTGCATCATTTGTGGGAAGTGTGCGTTGAAGGCGTCCTCCATTGAGAGAATTTCCTGCGGTTGTTCGTGTTGCCATTGTGGGACTGCCATCGGAGAATTCTGCAAATTTGTGACGCTTGCGATCGTGTGGGTGGAATCTCCGCGTTTGCGTTCGTTTTCATGTGCAAGACTTTCGATATGTTTTTCAAGTGCGCGAACGGAAAGCGTTTCAGATTTTACCTTCGTTGCAATAGAGATCACTTCTTCGGGGCTTGTAATTCGTTTTAATACTTTTGCGTGACCAGTTGTGATTTCGCCGTTTGAAAGCATTTGGTGGATCGCCTTTGGCATTGAAAGAATTCCGATCATATTTGCAACATGACTCCTTCCCTTGCCAAGCATTTTTGCAACTTCCGCGTGCGAGAGGTTATATGTTTCGCAAATGTTTTTGTATCCCAATGCTTCTTCGATGGGATCGAGATTTGACCTTTGAATGTTTTCAATCATAGAAACGATATACTGTTCGGTTTCGGTGAAATCGCGGATTATACAAGGAACTTTTTCAAGACCTGCCATAATCGCGGCACGATATCTTCGCTCACCTGCAATGATTGTGTAATATCCGTTGCCATCTGTTTGGACGATTATCGGTTGGATTATACCATTTTCGCGAACGGAATCTGAAAGTTCTTGGATATTTTCTTGATTGAAGTTTTTTCGTGGCTGATTTGGATTGGTTCGAATATTCACAATGGAAATTGCTTTGATGAGGAGGGAATCCTGTGCAGATGCGTTGCCTTCAATCTCGGAAAATGTGATATCACCAAGTAGGGACGAGAGTCCGCGTCCAATTTTGCGTTTTTTTAAGTCTGGCAACATTTAGGCAGTTTTTAGTTTTCTCATTTCCGAAACTTCATCGTGATGTGATTGCATTTTTTTGGAATTTTGCGACTGATTCATTTTTGCCATCATTTCTTTTGCAAGAGCAATATACCCCGCTGAACCACTGCATGAGAGGTCATACATAATGCCGGGAATTCCATACGAAGGTGCCTCGGAAAGCTTCACATTTCTTGGAACTACAGCTTTGTAGACTTTATCGCCAAGGAATGAGCGAATTTCGGCTTCGATATTGTGGGTTTGCTCGCAGCGTTTGTCATACATTGTAAGGATTGCACCCTCGATTTCAAGATCCTTGTTGAAGTTTCTTTTCATCGCTTGATATGTTTTCAAAAGGTGGCTCAAGCCTTCAAGAGCGTAAAATTCGCACTGAACTGGAATTAAAATTGAGTGTGCACAAGCAAGTGCGTTGATGGTCAAAAGACCAAGTGACGGCGGGCAATCGATGAAAATGTAGTCGTATTGATCCTGAATTAATGCGATGTGTTGTTTCAAAACGAATTCACGATTATCGATGTCATCAAGCTCAATTTCAGCGGCGGAAAGATCCACATTTGAAGGAAGAATATCAAGTTTTCCGATGTTTGTCGAAATTTTAATGCTGGAAATGCTAATGCCTTCAATCAAAGCACTGTAAATATTTTGTTGACACTTCCTTTTGTCAATTCCAAATGCCGTTGTTGCGTTGCCTTGAGGGTCAAAATCAATGATGAGAACGCGTGCGCCGATTGCAGAAAATGCTGTTGCCAAATTCACAACCGTTGTTGTTTTTCCAACTCCACCTTTTTGGTTTACGCAGGCGATAACCCGTGCGACCTTCGATGTATGTAATTTTGTGGAAACGGCGTTAACTAATTTGTTCGTTCTTTTACGAAGAAAATTTGCACTAGTAATATCTGACATAAAGCTTCAAAAGTTAGAATTAATTTTTTCTTGCAATAAGGAAAATTTTTTTTCAAGTAAAAAAATTAAATTGTTTGAAATTAAATTTGAAATGCGTTCTATCGCATCAATTTCGCCATCTTTCATTTGTGAGAGTACAAAATTTGCGACATCAAAACCCTCTGGCGGCCTTCCAACTCCAATGCGAATTCTGTGATAATCATTCCCAATGTGTGCATCGAGCGACTTCAAACCGTTGTGTCCGGCGTGTCCTCCGCCTTTTTTAAATTTTATTTGCGCGGACTTGAGGTCGATGTCATCATGGAAAACAAAAATGTTGTCGTTTTCAACTTTAAAAAAATTCTTGAATTGTGTAACACAAATGCCCGAGTTGTTCATATATGTTTGCGGCTTGATGAAAATGATTTTATCGGAAGCTATCGCAAGAGAATTATGCAGACCGGAGTATTTTTCAAGCCATTGATTCTCAATCGCGTTAAAGGATTTTGCCCCCGACGAGAGTATTTGTTCAACGCAAATGAACCCAGCGTTGTGGAATGTTTTTTGGTATTTGGAGCCGTGGTTGCCAAGTCCAACAAAAAGAAATGTGGACATGGCCAAAGCAATTATTCTTCAGATATCGCCGAGAATCTTCTTTTTACAAGAGAGCATTCAACAGGCATTTTGTGTTTTACTTGAGTGAAAAGCTCTTTTGCGTCCTCAATTGTAATGCCGTCCATCTCGAACATAACTGTCCCAGCGGCAACGGATGCAACATAGAATTCAACACCACCTTTACCACCACCCATACGCACACCGATCGGTTTTTGAGTCACGGGCAAGTGTGGGAAAATTCTAATGATAATTCTTCCAGTTTTCTTGATTTTTTTTGCTAAAATACGACGAACCGTTTCGATTTGTTTACCGGTTACGCGTCCTGATGTAACGGCTTTAATTGCGTATTCACCAAATGATACGGAATGACCCGATGTAGCAATGTTTGAAGGTATAACCTTGCGAAACTTTCTGTATTTTGTTCTTGCCGGCTGCATATATTTTTATAATTATTTATTAGAAATCCAAACTTTAATACCAATTACACCGTATGTAGTGTGTGCTTCGATGAGTGCGTAGTCAATTTTCGCACGAATTGTGTGCAATGGAACTGTACCTTCTTTGTAAGTTTCCGAACGCGCGATTTCCGCACCAGCCAACCTTCCAGAACACATGATTTTGATACCAGCGGCACCATAGTGCATGACATCTGTGAGTGTTTTTTTCACGACTCTAACGTGAGAAGCACGGCGTTCGATTTGTGCAGCAATACCAATTGCAATAAGCTTTGCAGAAAGCATTGGAGACTTAACATCAACAACATTTAGTGAAACTTTTTTGCCTGTGATTTGTTGTAGCTTTTCAACGATTTTTTCAATACCTCCGAGTGCTTTTTTCACAAAAAAACCGGGTTTGCTTGTGTGAACTGTGATTGAAATTCTGTTTACAACTCTGTCAATCGTGATGTTTTGTATCAAATAAGGTTTTTCAAGAGTCTTGAAGAAATCTTGAATTATAAGATCTTGTTGTACATTGATTGCGTAATTTTTTTCTGAAAACCACCTTGAGTTCCAATTGTTGCTTACTTGTATTCTAAAAGCAATAGGATTAACCTTCTGACCCATATTTCGTTTAATTAGTTTGTGATTTTAAAGTGATTGTAATGTTGGAGTAATGCTTGCGAATTGGAGCAGAACGACCGCGACCTCTTGCGTGGAATCTTTTCAGACGAGTCGCTGGACCAACATTGATGATGTCTATTACGAGCGAATCAGGATCCGTGTTGTGGTTATTTTCAGCGTTTGCAATTGCAGAAAGCAATAGTTTGCGAATAATTTGACAAGATTTTTGAACTTGAAATGATAGCGTTAATACCGCTTCAGATGCTTTCATATTTCTAACCAAATCCGCACCTAATGCGAGTTTTCTGTGGCTGATTTGTGCTCTACTTAGTGTTGCTGTTGTCATATACTATTTACCATTACTTAATTTTGCGTTCACTTTTACTTTGTGGACAGGTGCTTTTCTTGTAGGTGAGAATTCACCAAGTTTGTGTCCAACTTTGTCCTCAGTAATTACTACACTAATGAATTGCTTTCCATTGTGAACGGCAATAATCAGACCGACCATATCAGGCGTAATTGTTGATGCACGGGAGTATGTTTTTACTGTTGCACCGTGACGATTTTTTAATCTGAAGACTTTTTTTAGAAGACTTAGATTAATAAATGGAGGTTTTTTTTGGGATCTTGAAGCCATATTTCAATTATTATTTACTACGCTTTTTTACGATGAATTTGTTGGTTATTTTGTTTCTCTTGCGAGTTCTGTAACCCTTTGTTGGCTTACCCCAAGGAGTAACAGGGGTTCCACCGGTACCGGTTTTACCTTCACCACCACCGTGCGGGTGATCCACTGGGTTCATGGCTACACCACGAACTGTTGGACGAATACCAAGCCATCTTTTTCTACCAGCTTTTCCGTATACGATGTTTTTGTGATCGGGGTTTGAAACTTCACCAATTGTTGCAAAACAATCAAGAGAAACATAACGAATTTCACCTGAAGGCATACGCAGCATGGCTTTGTTGTCATCTTTTGAAATAAGAGTTGCGAAGTTTCCGGCAGATCTTACCATTTTTCCACCAGCGTTAGGCTTTAATTCAATATTGTGAATATTTAAACCAAGTGGGATATACTGTAATGGCATTGTGTTTCCTGCTGTGAAATCGCACTCACTTGTTGATGATACAACTTTATTACCAACTTGTGCACCTTGAAATGTTAAAATGTACTCGTGTGATTTATCCGCATTTTCAATGAGTGAAATAAAACAGTTGCGGTTTGGATCATATTCAATTGTCTTGATAACCGCTTCACCGAAGAATGTTCTTCTAAAGCTGATGTGTCTGTATAACTTTTTATGACCACCGGATTTATGGCGACAAGATATGTGACCAAATGAGTCACGACCATTCGCAGACTTAAGCGGTGAAGTCAAAGGCTTGTATGGCTCAGTCGCTGTGATGTATTTTTTTGTATCAACTTGCACCAAAAATCTTGTGCTGCTTGTTACGGGTTTTGAGTGTTTCAACATGTTTTAGTCAATATTTACTTATTTATAAGTGTTAAATCTTTGCCTTTTTGAAGGAATATAAAGATTTTTTTCATTCGTACAGTTCTTGTGGTTCTGTTGCGTTTGTTAGCAATGATTTTTGAAAAAGTCAAGATATTAATTTTTTCAGGCTTATAACCAAACGAAAGAACGAAGGCACTTTCTATTTCTTTTTTTCTTACGGATGGAAGTGCGACGAATGTTCTTACATTGCTTTCATCAAGAGCTTTTTGACTCTTTTCCGTGTTTATTTCCTGCTTTATTAGTGCGTAGAATTCTGACATAATTATTATAAAACTTGTGTAAATTTTTCAAAAGCACTGCGTGTGAACACGATGTTGTCGTACTTTACGATTTCATGTATGTGGAATGAATCCGATGAGTATGCTCCAACATGAGGAATGTTTGAGATGGATTTAAGACCTTCATACGAAATTTCGTTGTTGTGAATCATTGCAATTGAACCTTTTAGTTCAAGGTTTTTTATCACTTTGATTGCCTCTTGAGTTCTGAATGATGGAAGTTTGATTTCGTCAACAATTGTAATACAACCAGCAGCAAAAAGCTTGGAAATTAACACTTTTTTAGCGTGAATTTTTTCTTTTTTGTTGATTTTATATGTTGCAGTAATTGGTTTTGGACCAAAGATAATTCCACCGCCTCTGTATTGTGGTGAGCGCAATGAACCCTGACGAGCATTACCAGTACCCTTTTGTTTGAAAGGTTTTTTTGTTGTACCTGAGACATCGGAAATACCTTTTGTTGAGGCTTTCTTGATGAATGATATTTTTTTTGATATGTAGTTTATACGAGATATAGATTGAGTATCTGCATCTTTGTATTTTTCGATGAAAGACGGAGATTCGATAGACGCAACCTCTTTTTTAGTTTCAAAGCTTATAACTGAAATAGACATTTCTAGAATACTAAATTAACATTATTTAATTTTGCAAAAGACGAAAGTCTTCCCATTTTGATAGCATCGTTGATGAACACATAAGAGTTTTTGTGTCCAGGAACGGCACCATGAATTGCGATAACTCCAAGTTCGTGATCGATATGAACGATTTGAAGGTTTTGCGTTGTGATTGTTGTATCACCCATGTGACCAGCCATATGTTTACCTTTGAATACGCGACCGGGATCCTGTCTTTGACCTGTAGAACCGTGTGATCTGTGTGATACTGATACACCGTGCGAAGCTTCAAGACCTGCGAAGTTCCAGCGTTTCATTGGACCTGCAAAACCTTTACCGATGCTTGTACCTGAAACATCGACATATCTTCCTTCGGCAGAAGCAAGAACTGATTCTTCAAGTTTTTCACAAGATTTCAAAGGTTTGTCGGATTCAACGCGAACTTCAAAAATATTTCTGCGTGGTTGTATTCCAAGTTTTTGGTATTGGACAAGTTGTGGCTTTGAGACATTTTTTTCTTTAACAACATCACCTGCACTTAATATTACGGCGTTGTAGCCATCCTTTGACATGGTTTTTACTCCGAACACATCGTGTTCAAGAACTTGCACCAGTGTTACTGGGATAACTGCTCCGGAAGCGGACTTCAACTGAGTCATTCCAATCTTCTTACCAAGAAGAGATATTCTAAAAGCTGTAGACATTATTATTTACTTAATTATTTTATTATTTATTGTTTAGCTTGATTTCAGCATCAATACCTGCTGGAAGATCAATATTCGAAAGTTGTTCTGTGATTTCTTGAGAAACATTTACGATCTCAATCAATCTTCTAAATTTGCGAATTTCGAATTGCTCCATTGATTTTTTATTTACATGGGGAGACCTATTAACCGTAATTCTGTCAATTTTGATTGGCAAAGGAATTGGACCTTTAACAACGCCACCAACACGCTTGATGTGGTTTACGATTTGTGTGATTGATTTATCAAGAAGTTTGCTATCAAAAGCAGAAAAGCGGATTCGAATATTACCACGCTTAAGGATGCTCTCCTTTGTTTCACGAGCAGAATTTTGTGACATAACGCTAAATTAAACATTAAAATAATTGTTAGCTTTTGAACCGCAGTTTTTTATATGTCAAGAGTTTTTTTAAAAATGATGAGAAATATTGAAATTAAATTTCATCGACGCCCTTTCCGGATGTATACTCGTTCAAATACCACGCTGTTCGGCGTTCAACGAACTCTTTTGCGGTGGAATCCAGTGCTTTGGCGAGGTCATCGATTTTTTGTCTTTCTTTTGCGATAATTGCTTCCTCGAGAGAATTGAGCACTTTATGAATTTTTTCAAGTTCTGTTTTTGTTGCAATGTGGGAATCGTTGAGGGCATCGTTGACAAGCTTTATGATGTTTCGTGCATCGATGGTGGCATCAACTAAAAGTTTGTTTTCGATGTCAAACTGTGCGTTTTGGATTGCATCAACAAGCATTGCGCGGATTTCATCGCCGGCGATGCCATACGATGGCTTTACTTGAATCGCATTTTTTACAAGTGTGCTGTCATCGGGATTATTTTCCCAAGCTTCAACTGAAAGAATGGCGTTTTCGTCCAGTGAAAATTTGATGGAAACTTTCACCATTCCTGCTTTCGCGGGGGTAATTCCTTTGAGTTCAAAATTTGCAAGAAGTCGGCAATCTTTGGCGATGTCACGCTCCCCTTGAACGATGTTGATCGTGATTCCTGTTTGGAAATCTTCGAATGTTGTGAAATCAACGGTTTTTTCAAATGGGATTGAAGTATTTCGTTCAATGATTTTCTGAACTGCACCGCCAATTGTTTCAATTCCAAGTGAAAGCGGAATGACATCGAGCAAAATGTTGCCTGTGGATTTCCTCACCGTGTGAAATGCCTGAACTGCTGCACCGAATGCAACGACGCGGTCGGGGTCGGCATCATTGAAAACAGGAACGGAAAATTCGTGATTCAGTGCTTCGGTAATAATTGGCATGCGAGTTGAACCACCGACGAGAATCAGACCTTGGATTTTGCTTTGTGGAATTTGGGAATCCTTCAAAACGCCTTGCATAACAGCGACGCATTTGTGAATTAATGGCAGAATAATTTCATCGATTTCATCTTTTGTGATTTCATTTGGAAGTTTTGCGAGATCTTCGTGTGAAATTTGGTTGAGTGATTTTTTGTCTAAAACTGTGTTTTCGGTGAGGTTCTCCTTGATGATTTTCGCGGATTTTCTTGATATTTTGTAGAATTCTGCAATTTTTTCGTCGAAGTCATCGCCGCCAAGGTTGGAATCACCGCCAGTTGCAACAACATGCACGACACCTTTGGACATTTGTAAAATCGAGACATCAAATGTTCCGCCGCCAAGGTCAAAAACAATGTAATACCCCTCATCGCGTTCGTCAATTCCATAATAAATCGCTGCTGCGGTTGGTTCAGAGATCATGCGTAGAACATCCAAACCTGCTAATTCAGCCGCAAATTTGATAGCGTTCCTTTTTGGTTCTTCAAAATAAGCGGGAACAGTCACAACGCATTTTTTTACACCATCGCCCAGAGTTTCAACGATATTTTTTTTTATTTTCCGGAAAACCTCCGATGCAAGTTGCTCTGCCCAGAATTTCTTTCCCGCGATTTCAATTTGCTTTTCCTCACCAACAAAGCGTTTGATCGAAGAAACTTCGTGTTTTGCAAGTTCTTGAGTTGTCACATTTGCGTTTTCGTCAAAATACAAAACCGATGGCATGATATCCACGATTTCATGAATTTGCGTTCCATCGAAATAAAAACAAAGGGAATTTGTGGTTCCAAAGTCAATCCCAACGGCAATTTCTTCATTTTCTTCTTTGTGAGTAACCGCGTCTTCAATGTTGAGAAGTGACATAAAACTTATAGAAAATTTTTTTATTTTAAAATATCGCCGATTAATTTTGTCAACCAATATTATTCAAAAACTAAACTGAAGTGCTGAATTTTTGCTCCTGAGTTATGTGGTCATCGAATAAATATGCAATATTCCTAAGGAAGATTCGCCCGTTTTGCGTCACTTTCAAAATGTCACCATCAATAACAAGCAAGCCATCGGCAAGCATTTTGTTCATTTCCGGAACTTTTTCCGTATTCACAAGGCTGACTGGTGCTTGGAATTTTGTCATAACACTTAAAATGATTTGCTTCATTTTCACTTGATTTTCCGAAAGCTTGTGGGAATTTTCAATTGCCGTAACATTTTCTTGCCATTTTAGGAGGAATTTCTCGTTTTGTTTGTAACCATTTGGCGTTTCGCTAATGGATGAAACTCCAAAACCAAGCAAAACATTGGAATGTTTGGTTGTGTATCCCATAAAATTGCGGTGAAGAGTGCCGGTTTTCATTGCTTGGAAAAGGGGATCGTCCTTTTTGGCGAAGTGATCCATTCCAATTGCTTCGTATCCCAAACCTTCAAAACCCTCTTTCCCTTGTAAGAACATTTCAAGTTTTGCTTGCGGGGTTGGAAGTCCATCGTTTAATTTCTTTTGACCGGAAGATTTCCAAGGAACATTGGCGTAGGAATAAAACGCGATTCTATCTGGGGAGAGTTCTTTCGTTTTTGAAAGCATATCGGTTATGCAGTTTGAATTCTGAAATGGAAGACCGTATATGTAATCAAAGTTGATTTGAGTAATCCCAACTTTGCGTGTATATTTTACGATATCGGTGATTTTCTCATAGGATTGCACCCTTCCAATCGCTTTTTGAACTTTGTGGGTGAAATCTTGAATTCCGAAGCTGATTCGCGTGAAATTGTGTTTTACAAGAACGGAAATCTGTTCCTTTGTTGTGAATTCCGGGTGTGCTTCGAGGGATTTCTCACAATTTGGAGTATATTCAAAATATTGTGAAAGCATTGTGAGCATTCGCTCCATTTGTGATGCCGGAACTGTTGTGGGTGTGCCTCCGCCAAAATGCAGTTGTGAAACGGGGATTTTCTCCAAACCAAGCTCTTCTTTGTAGTGAACAACTTCCCTTTCCAATGCTTTAAGATATTTCGTGATATATTCAGGGTTTTCAAGCAGAATTTTATTGCACGCACAAAATGAGCAAATTTTGTAGCAAAACGGAATGTGGATATAAACGCTGATGGCTTTTGTGAAATCCTGTGTTTTCAATTCGAAAAGCCACTGTTCGTGGGAGATATTTTTTTTCCATTCGGGAACTGTCGGAAAGGAGGTATATCGTGGAATTTGCTTGTTGTATTTCAAAATCAATTCGTTCATTTTCCAAAAATTACCTTATTTTGCTTAATAAATTCACGCACATTTTCCTGATTCGATTCCTTCACAACTCCATGACCAAGCCCGTTAATCCAGCCTTTTCGCATTTCATCTGGCAGTTTCCCAATTTCGTTCATATATTCAACCGCTTTTGTTTTTGAAATTTCTGCTTCCATTATCAAAATATTTTGGTCAAAATTCCCTTGGATAGCAAATTCGTTGTGATGGTTTTTCAGGATTTCAAAAATATCGTGGGAGGAATCAAAGCCGAAGCAATCAATATTTTTTAATTTTTTGTAATGTTCAAGTTTTTGTGCGTAATATATAATAGGCAAGTTTGGGAAATTTTTTTTTATTTTATCAACAAATTTTTGCATTTTTGGAAAATACCAATCATTCCCTTCCATGTGGTGGTGAAGTTGACTGTCTAAAATTGCAAAGGCATCAATGCCGGCTTCCGCTTGAACAAATACATTTTCGAGCAAATTCTCGTTTATGTCATCGAAAAAGTTTTCCA
>CAMAVG010000012.1 GCA_945861605.1 Rickettsia typhi | reverse complement strand
TTTTTTTGCAATAACGGCAACACCTTGGTGTGGAACATCTTGATTAATTAGCAAAACTACTTCGTATTTTCTCATGATAATTTTTTGTACTACTTTTAGATTTAAAACGCAATAAAACATCGGAAAATCAGTTGTCAAGTTTTTTTTATTTTTTTTAGTAATTATGCGGTTGGGAATTGTGAAGAATTTGGGGGTTTTTGTGTGAAATTTTTAAATTTCGTACCGTGTAATATCGTCTTCTTCAAGATACGAGCCGGTTTGAACTTCGATTATTTCCAAAATTTTTTGGGTTTCGTTGATAAGCTGGTGTTTTGTGTGTGGTGGAATGGAGATTGATTCGCCTTCGTTTAATATGAGTGTTGAGGCATCGCGTAATACAGTTGCTTGCCCTTTGATCACAACCCATGTTTCGCTTCGATGCTGGTGACTTTGCAATGAAATATGCTTTGATGCACAAACAACAAGTTTTTTGACTTTGAAATATGGCATTTGTGCGAGTATTTCATAACTTCCCCATTGTCTTTGAATGATATTCGAGTTTTGTATGCTTTGTGGCAAGTTTTCGATGAGTTTTTTAATTTCTTGAGACCTCTCCAGCGGTAAAATTAGCGTTGTGTTGGGAGTTTGTACAATTGCTGTGTTTTGGAGGCCAATGGTTGTGAGAATTCCGTCTGTGTTGTTATGTATGAAGCAATTGCGTGTTTCGATTGCGTGAACATTTCCATGAATTGTGTTGTTTTGTGAATTCTGTGGCGAGTTATTATGCAGAGATTCAAAATTGCCAACATCACACCAATTTGCAAGCATTTTACACAAATAAACATTGTGCTCTGCTTGGTTTGAAATCGAAGCAGGCTGGAGGATTGCGTAATCAATTGATTCCGCCGCCGCATTGGAGAATTCGCCTGAAGGGTTGACGATATTCCCAGATATGCTTGCGTTTGAAATTGCGTTTGAGACAATTTCGTGCGTTTGTGGAATGAAATCCTTGCAAATGTTTGTGAAAACTTCGGCGTGAAAAAGAAAAATTCCGCAGTTCCAGTATACATTGGGATTTTGCATTAACATTTCGGCGATTTCCCTGCTTGGTTTTTCTGTGAATTTTTGAACTGTAAACGCGTGATTATTTTTTAAACTTGCTTCCTGAATTTCAATGTATCCGTAGCCGGTTTGGGCATTGGTTGGTTTTGCTCCAAATGTTACAATGTTGGTTTTTGAGGCCTCAACGCCATTTTGAATGGCTTGGATAAACTGCGATTGGTTGGATATTAGGTGATCCGATGGTAAAATTAGCATTGAAACTTCATCGCCGATGTTTTCCTTAACCCATAACGCGCACGCAAGAATTGCCGGAGCAGTATTGCGTGATGACGGTTCAAAAATCACCGCTGTG
Source organism: Rickettsia typhi (assembly GCA_945861605.1). Lineage (GTDB taxonomy): Bacteria > Pseudomonadota > Alphaproteobacteria > Rickettsiales > Deianiraeaceae > CAJQOT01. The sequence goes on along the minus strand of CAMAVG010000012.1, from coordinate 15,426 downwards.
ACGGGGTTTGACTTAAGAAACTCCTGAAGTAAATGTTCGTGATTTTTACTGGCAATAATTACGGGCGGAAGGAATTCTGGTGCTGTGACCAAGTGTATCGCCTTGTGGAAAAGCGTGGGGTTGGAAATTTCGGAGCTAAACTGCTTGGGTGTGGTTTCACTTGAAAGAGGCCAAAGCCTTGCTCCAATTCCTCCGGCAAGTATTACAGGCAGTATTTTCATTCGCAATTTTATTCAACTTGAAATATTGTACACCATATTCGTATAATAATCAAGAATTTTATAGCAAAATGCCATTGACATTGGTTTGAATTAAAATGTTTCTGCCAATTCCCGCCTTCATTCCAGCTTGAATATCGGTTGTTTTATCGCCAATTAAAATTGATTTTTCAAGATCCAGATTGAAATCTTTTTGTGCTTGGAGCATCATTCCCGCATTTGGTTTGCGAAATTCTTCGCCAACTTGGTATTTCTCAATTTTGGATTCAGGGTGATGTGGGGAGAAGTATATTGCGTCAAACTGTACGCCGTATTTTGCAAATTCTGTGGATATCGCCCCCATAAAGTTCCAGAAATCGCCTTCAGTGTAGTATCCACGCCCAATTCCAGATTGATTTGTAACAACGATGATTTTGTATCCAAGGTTTTGTGCTTTTTGGCAAATGGCGATTATTCCATCAAGGATTTCAAGCTCATTAATTTTAAAAACATAGCCAAAATCCCTGTTTATGACGCCGTCTCTATCCAAAAAAAGTGCTTTATTTATATTCATTTTTCAGGAATTTTGTGTGCAATTTCAAAACCAATGCCATGCCTGTTAAAATTAAAAAACCGCCAATTATTCGGTTTGCAGTCATTGTTTCTTGCATGAAAATTATGCCGTAAATGCTTCCGAAGATTGGAGTCAAAAACGAACAATTTGCAGCAAATGTTGCACCGCGGACTTTGATCAAGTAAAATAAAATGGCGTAAGCAATTGCCGTGCAACAAGTTCCAAAGTAGGCGATGGTCAGCAGAATTTTCCAATCGCAAAGTGCTTGGAGGTTTGACTCGAAAAAAACCGATGGTGAAAGTAGGATTGCACTAATAACAATGCCGGCAGTGGCGTTGGTGAATGGTGGGATATCCTTACATTTGATTTTTGTGAATATTGTTGCCGTTGCGTAGCATATTGTTGCGAGGATGATTATCAATGCGGCGAGAATTTGGTTGGAATCGAATGTTATGCCGTCTTTGAGGTTCAAAATGCAAACGCCAAGCATACTCAGTCCAACACCAACAACGCCAGCAATGGACATTCTATCTTTTAAAATAAAATGTGCGAAAATTATTGTGAAAACGGGAAACATTCCATTTAAAATGGAAACAAGGCTGGAGTCTATCATCTTCCCCGCAGTGCAAAACAACAAAAGTGGAATTAAAAAATTCACAACACCAATGAACGCAAGCTTTTTTATGTGCTTGAGTGGTAAAATTGGCGTTTTTGTTACAATGCAAAACGCGGAGAGTATAATTCCCCCAACAAAAAAACGCACAAAGACCGTAAAGAAAACGGAAAATTCCGCCGAAAGAAGTTTGAACATCATCGCTGATGAGCCAAACAATGCACCAATTGAAATGAGGAGAGCGTAGTGCATTTATGATGTAATTAGTTATTCTTTATCGTTTTTGTGGTTGGCGAAGTAATCCTTGAATTCGCGGGCAATTTTTCCGGAAAGGAAATAAAGACCAAATGTATTCACGATTGCCATAAGCACGAGGAGGATATCCGTGAATGCGATTACAAGATCAAACTGTAGAATCCCCGAAAGAAACAGGAATGTGAAGAAGAAAAGATACAAAATTCTATTGGGAATTTTTAACGCCTTGCCCGCTTGCATGAAGTAATACGAGACTGCAAACACTGTTGCAACGCCGAAGATTATCACGGAAACTACCATTATGTATCCGAAAATTTCGTGGTATGAAGCAAAAGCATTCCGTACGAGAATCGCAGGATTCAAAGATGTTTGAGTGTATAATCCGGACATAATCAACACGAGGGATGTCGCCACACAAACGAACCAAGTTGTTACAAATGGGTCGAAAATGTTAAGGATTCCCTGTCTTTGCGAATATTTCACATTTGAAGACGCGTTCACGATTGGAGAAGTTCCAAGACCTGCCTCACATGCCATGAGAGCCCTTCTTGCACCAATTGCAACCATGGCAAAAAATGCCGTTATTCCTGATGAAAAATTGAATGCCTCGGTGAAAATCAACTTAATTCCATGAACAAGTTGAACTGGGTGTGAGAGGATAATCAAAAGTACTGCCCCAACATAAAGACCAACCTTCAGCGGGACGAATATGCTTGCAAATGATGATACGCGTTGCACTCCGCCAATTATTATATAAGCACAAAATGCTGTTAAGGCAAGGGAATATATGATTTTTAGCGGTGTGAAGCCGTCTTGTCCATTGCTTAAAAGTGTAACGACTTGGTTCGCCTGAAACCCAGACATTCCAAAAAGACCAAGCAAACAAAGAACCAAAAACGCTAACGCCAAAAATTTACCAAGGCGAACATATCCCATTTCGGCAAGTCCGTCTTTTAAATAGATAAACGGTCCGCCTGTAATTGTGCCATCTGCGTTGACTTTACGGTATCTGTGTCCGAGGAAGACCTCCGCACATTTAAGTGCCATGCCGAAGAATCCAAAGACCATCATCCAAAAGACGGCGCCAGGTCCACCTTTTGAAACGGCAACGGCAACACCAACGATTGAACCTGTTCCAATTGTTGCCGCCATTGATGACATCAGTGCTTTGAATGGGGTGATTTCATCCTTAGATTGTTTTCCGTTGAACTTCCCGCGAAGGATATCAAACGCGTGCTTTACACCGAAAATGTTTATGAACTTGAGGCGAATCGTGAAGAAGACACTCACAGCACCGAGCCACAAAATTACAAATGGAACGCCAAAAATATTGAAAAAAAGTAGGTGCTCAATGAATTGAGTAAGAGAATTTAACTGTTCTAGCATGTGCATTTGAATAAATTGTTCTGCCTTTGCCAAAGGCAATTTCCTTGCAAAATTTATTTGTCAACCTTTTTATTTCACACCAATAAATGCAATGATATCCAAAATGCTTTCAATTGAAGAAATTTTCCCAAATTGCGGCGAAAGTTCGTTTTGAAAGCGATCAATACCCAAAAAACCCGTTCCACCCGTAAAAACAACCGTTTGAATGCCCGCGTTAAGACCTGATTTTGCTCCATTGATGCTGTCCTCCACTGCAATACAATTTTGTGGTGAAATGGCAAGTTTTTCCATCGCAAGAAGGTAAATATCGCTTTCGGGCTTGCCTTTTTGAACCATCTCCCTGCCAAAAATTGAATCATTTTCGAAGAACTGCGAGAGTTCAGTCTGCTTCAAAACCGAATGAATTTCGTGCGTGTGTGAATTCGAACATATTGCATATTTCACGCCGTATTTTTGCAGAATCCTTAGTGCGAGAACCGTCCCCTTTGTTGGAGTTGCGTGTTTTGAAATTAATTCGTGAGCAACAGCCAGCCCCTCATTGAAAACGGATTCTTTGTTGAAATTTTACTGAATCGAGAGTGTATCAAAGGCATCGTTCCAGCATTTTCCATCGAAAAATTTCGTGCAATATTCCACTGTGTAAACCGGATTAAACCTTAGAAGAACTTGCGAAAGTGCCTTGTTATACAGGTGTTGAGTATCAACAAGTGTGCCGTCGAAATCAAAAAGAATTGCCTTCATTTAAAATTGAAATAATGTTGGAGACTGCCTGCGCTATTTCAAAAATCAATGATTTTTCTTGATTTTCAAATGTTTTGGATTAATTTAATGTAAGTAACGCAAAAATTATGACCAAAATTCAAATAGCAACATCAATTGCTGCCTTTGTATGCTTTTCAATGCCACTTGTTGGAATTATTCTGCAATTTATAAACTATCGCAATCATATTAAAAGAACGCAATTGGAAGAAGCAGATGCCCCAAAAATATAAACCTCAAACAAAATGGTTTCACACTTGGAACTTTGACACTTGGGCAAGACTTGCAGAGGTCGTGGGCTTCATTTTACTTGGATTTTCATTCCTTGGAAGAGACGCACTGGGCATGATGTACACCTATGTCATTCTTTATGGCATTATTGTGATTAGCATTTGTCTTTGTATGATGGTCATAACAAAATTCAACGAAAACAACAATTTTTAATATATATATGAACGATTACGCAAACCTTCCATCTTGGAATTTATCTTCGCTGTTTGCCAATCCTCAAGATTGCAAAAAAGCGGTAATCATAATGAAATCCTCCGTTGAGCAATTTGCAAAACAGTACAAAGGGAAAATTACCACTGCGGAAATTCTTGAAAAAGCGGTGAAATCATACGAAAACATTGTTGATGGTATGCAGCGAATTGGAACTTATGCGTATTTGAATTTCATAACACATATGGATGAACAAGACCGTAAAGTTCTGTATCAACAAGTGAGTGAATCAACGGCGGTGTTTGCCTCCGAAATTGCATTTTTTACAATTGAATTAAACCAATTAGAGGAAAAAATCGTTTTTGATGCCTCGCTTTCAAAATACAAAACATTTTTTGAGAACCTGCTTCTTTTCAAACCGTACGAACTTTCCGAAGAAATTGAACAAGTTTTGATAAAAAAATCGGTGACATCATCGGATTCTTGGTCAAAGTTCTTTGATGAAACAATGGCGAATCTTCGCTTTGAATTCGATGGCGAAGAACTTACTTCTTCTAAAATTTTTGATCTCCTAGCCAACGAATCGCAGGAAATTCGCAAAAAAGCGGCAAAATCAATTGAAAAAACGCTTGGTCAAAATATTAAAACCTTTGCTTTCATAACGAATACTCTTGCAAAAGATAAACAAATTGAAGACGAAATGCGTCAATTCAAAAATGTAATTTCTTCGCGAAACCTTGCAAATTTAATTGAAGATGAAATTGTTGCCTCCTTGATTGCATCGGTGAAGAAATCCTACAAAAAAACTTCACACAAATATTATGCCATAAAAGCAAAAATTTTCAAACAGGAAAAATTGGAATATTGGGATCGCAACGCTCCAATGCCATTCAACGCAAATGTTAAGTATTCATACGACGAAGCCCGCGATATCACGCTTGAAGCTTACGGGGAATTTTCGCAGAGGATGTCCCGCATTGCGAAATCTTTTTTTGAAAAAAACTGGATTGATGCACCTGCTCGTGATTTTAAGGATTCCGGTGCTTTTTCACACCCATCTTCAACTTCCACAAACCCGTTCATAATGCTCAACTTCCTTGGAAAACAACGCGATGTTGCAACGATGGCACACGAACTTGGGCACGGAGTTCACCAATTTTTGGCAAAAACACAGGGCTCGTTGCTTTGTCAAACGCCGTTGACACTCGCCGAAACTGCCTCTGTTTTTGGCGAACAACTTGTTTTTCAGAAATTGCTCAAAAATACGCAATCGAAGGAGGCGCGCCTTGAAATGCTTTCATCAAAAATTGAAGATATGCTCAACACTTCAATTCGCCAAATTGCATTTTGCGATTTCGAACTTCAGGTTCATCAAAAACGCAAAGAAGGCGAGCTATCCGCCGAAGAAATTGGTGAAATTTGGCTGAATATTCAGAAGGAATCACTTGGAGATGCCTTCAATTTTGAAGATGGTTACAGGCATTATTGGTCGTATATCCCGCATTTTGTGCACAGTCCGTTTTATGTCTATGCCTATGCTTTTGGGGATATTCTCGTGAATAGTCTTTATAACATTTATAAATCGGGGACTATCGAAAATTTTGAAGAAAAATACATTACAATGCTTGAAACCGGCGGTGCGTTGAGGCACAAAGAACTTCTTGCCCCACTTGGAATTGATATTTCAAAAGAGGATTTCTGGCAAAACGGCATGAAAGTTCTGGAGGATATGATTTGCGAATTTGAGGAAAATCTTTAATATGAAGATAATTTTTTTCAGCACGGATCAAATCGGCGATGCAATACTCGCCAATATCCTCCTTGATTCCATCGCAACAAACATTCCAAACGCTGAAATTTATGTCTTTAACAAGAATCATTGCCATACAAAAGCACTGTTTCAACAAACTGCAAATATTCGTGAAATTTTAACGATATCCACACGCATTTTTTCGCGAAAATCATACGAATCACTCTGGAATCTGTGCAAAATTGTGAAAAATGCACCGAAAAACCAGCAAATTTACATAACATCGTTGCTTGGTTCAAAAACAATATTTATGACGCTGCTTCCATTTTGGATATTTTTCAAAATTGCTGGGTGGGATATCAAGATTTTTGGAATGAATCCTTATTCGGAAATGGCAAGTGAGCATATAACTTCACACCATATTCAACAATTTGAAACGCGATTTGGCGTGAAATTTCACGGTGAAGTCGATGTGAAATTCTTGCAAAATTTTATTGGCGATATTCCAAAAAAGCAACAAAAAACGATCGCAATTCTTGCTGGTGCCTCGGTTACTGAAAAAACCCTGCCTGCGGAAAAATTCGCGAAAATCATCACGCATTTTGCTGGTGATGGCTTTCAAATCAAGCTTTTAGGCAGTAAAAGTGCTGTGGATCAACACCAAGCAAGTGAAATTATGCGAATTATAAACGGCAGAGTTCCAGTTGAAAACCTTGCCGGCAAAACGGATTTAAGGGGGTATTTCGCCGAAATTTCCAGTGCGGAGTATGTCGTAACTAACGATTCATCTGGTCAGCACATTGCAAATGTTCTAGGAACGCCGTGCGGAGTCCTGTGGGCGAGGCATCGCGAAAGTCCAATCGTCAAGGCATACGCTTGGCAAAATGAAATTACGGCAAACATTTTCGGGGAATATCATCATTGCAAGAAATGTTCAATTTTGAGGGCATTTTTCATCAAAAAACCGCATTGTAAGGAGTGTATTCGTGCAAATTACTCAAAAATGGACGAAAATGCCATCATTTTACAAATTGAGGAGCATCTTTCATGCCTACGGACTTTGCAAAAAATTTCGTGAATCGGGTGATATCGCGTTCGTAAAGTTTGTGAACGCCAATTTTTGGGAAGTCTTTTATGTCAAAATGTCCGTAAGAGAATCTTATCAGTTTCACAACTTGCAGGTGGAAAAATTCACACAAGTTGCGAATTTCTCTATTTTTGCCTGTTGTGAGGGTGATCTCAAGCCAACTATTGGTTGAAGTTTCCTTGGTTCGCGGAAGAATGCGAATATCTTCGGGGCGGTAACTAATTCCTTCGATAATCACGCCTTTTTGCATTCTGTTGAGCTTTTTTTCGTCAAGAACTCCATGTACTTTTACGTGGTATACTCGTGGAATTTTGTTGTTTGGATTTTCCATATCCCTTGCAAATTTTGGGTTGTTTGTGAACAAAAGCAAGCCTTCGCTGTTGTAATCAAGCCTGCCGATATAGTGAAAATTTTGCATTTCCTTTGGAAGGAGTGAATACACGACTGGACGTTTTTTTTCATCGCTGCGTGTAACAATAACGCCGATTGGTTTGTAGATTGCAACGCATTCAACTTCCTGTGCTTTTTCAAGAATTTTGTTGCTTGGCATGATTCTACGGTTCTTGAACATGACGATATCCCCTTTTTCGACAAGGACTGCCGCGTTTTTTGGTCGCTCATTATTGATTGTAACCGAGCCGGACATTATTTCCTTTTCTGCCTCGCGACGCGAAATTTCTGCGAAGATTGAGAGGTATTTTGAAAGCCTGAATTCAGAATTTGTTTGCAATTCTTTGGAATTTGGTGTGTTTTGTGACATTTTATATTTTTTGCAATATGGATTTGGCTTGGATGAAGCTCATTGGGTTGTAGTGTTGACCGTCAACCATAATTTCGTAATGAACATGGGCACCGGTTGAATGCCCTGTGCTGCCTTGGATTCCGAGGACTTGTCCGGTTTGGACGCGTTGTCCGTGGCGAACTTTTATCGCACTCATGTGGGCGTAAAGTGTTTGAATTCTGTTTTTATGTTGGACAACAACATAATTTCCAAACGATGAACTATAAACCGCTTTCATGACGATACCATCGCCAGTTGCTTTGATTTTTGAACCTCTTGGGCCGGAGAAATCAAGACCGTTGTGCATTCTTGTTCTGTGGTGGATTGGGTGGAATCTTGCGCCGAAGCCGCTCATGAATCTTGCGCCTTTGATTGGCATTTCGACGGGGAGGCTTTTTAGTGATTGGCTGATCATAGTCAAAGCACTGGATTTGAGGGAGATGTTATCAACGATTTTTGAGATATCAATTGTTGGTGTTGCGAAATGTTTTGATGCCTTTTGCACAGATGTTTGTTCGCTTGCGTGGGTTGAATATGCAAGGTTAATTTTGCTGAGGGCGTTGAATGTTTGTTTGCCGCCGATCGCGCGGGCGATGCTCATTACAGAGCGAAGTTTTGAAATTTTCGTGTTGAGGGTGGAATCGATAATTAAAAGGTTTTTTTGGATATTACTCAAAATTCCGTAGAGTTGAATTGCACTTGTGATATTTTCTTGGTAGTATAGCGTTGATTTTTTCTTTGGTGTGCCGGTTAAATTGTGCATTAATTTTTCAATTCCTTCGTTGGATTTTTGAATTTCCTTAGCAAGCGAGGCATTAACCGTGCGTTCAATTGTTAATTGTTGGCGTAGTTTCTCAAGTTCGTGTGTGGATTCCGCAATGTTTGCAAAAGCAAGTGTTGCGTATGTTAAAATGGCGAAAACTGCGGCAATTATTCCAAAAATTGCATATTTTGAAACGCTTACGGTTTTTGTGCCGTAAGATATTTGCAATATTTCGTTTTTTATGAAGAATTTTTGCATATTTTCTTTGTTTTTTTATTTAATTTTACTCAAAAACAGCTTGAGTTTATTACTTTATGTTTTCATAGGTATATATCAAAAAAATAGTTGTCAAGCATTTTTGTTTATGTTACCATCTTTAAAAGTTGAATCGTTGGGGAAATATGCGGAGGATTTGGCTTCGCGTGCCTTGAAAAGTGAAGGTCACGCCTTGATTGTTCGCAATTTCAAAACGCGTACAGGGGAAATTGATATACTATCCGAAAAAAATGGTGTAATATATATTAGTGAGGTGAAAAAGCGAACATATTTTGAAGAATCCATAATTAAAACATCACAAATTGAGCGAATTTGGTTTGTTTTTGAGGAATTCCTCGAAAAATATCCACATTATCAAGAATTTGATGCAGCGATGCAGGTAATTCTTGTTGCGAATAATATTATCACAATTCACGAAATTTTATGATACACACGAAAAACTACAAGGTTTATTACGAAGATACCGATGCCGGTGGCGTTGTTTATTATGCGAATTATCTTAAATTTCTTGAAAGAGGGCGGAGCGATTTCCTTGCATCAGTTGGGATTTCACAGGTTGAGCTTGGGAAAACTGGCGTGTTTTTTGTTGTAAAAAGGTGTGATGTGGAATATTTTGCATCAGCAATTCTTGAAGATGAAGCATGTGTTTATTCCAAAATTGCGGAAATTGGCAAGGTTTCAATTGAATTTACGCAAGAAATTAAGGTTTTGGAAAAATTGTGCGTGAAAGCTTTTGTGAAAATTGCCTGCGTGAAGTTGGTTGATGGAATTTTTAAACCGATGGCAATTCCTGTTGAGGTTCTTGAAAGAATTAAAGTGTTGCAAAAATAAATTTAACTGAATTTGATTCATAAAAAAATGAAAAAACATTACATATTCAAACTTGCTTCCTTGGTGAAAAACGGTATTATATTTGGAAATCTTCTTCCTGTTGTTGCGGGTTTTTTTGTGGGGTTGAAGTATTTTCCGAATAATAATACTCCGTTTTTGTTTGTGAATACTATTGTTTTGGCGTGCGTTGTTGTTGCTGCTGGTTGTGTTTTGAATAATTGGTTTGATTCTGATATCGATCAGAGAATGGAAAGAACAAGGAATCGCGTTCTTCCAATGAGGGAGGTTTCACAAATTCACGCACTAATTTTTGGTGTAATTTTGTGCATTGTGGGAATTTTTGGAATGACGGTTTTCGTGAATAAACTTGCGGGCGGTATTGCATTGTTTGGAATTTTTTCGTATGTAATTCTGTATACCGTGTTTGCAAAAAGAAACTCAATTTATGGCGTGCATATTGGTTCAATTTCGGGTGCAATTCCACCGGTGATAGGCTACACCGCAATTTCGGGAGTTCTTGACGCGAACGCCTTGTGTTTGTTTTTGATGATCGTCTTTTGGCAAATGCCGCATTCATTTGCAATTGAAACTTTTCGTTATATCGATTACAAAAACGCAGAAATTCCAACAGTGCCATCTGTGAAAGGGTTGAAATGGACAAAGTGGAGCATGCTTGCGTATATCATTCTTTTTTTAATTGTGAATGCGTATTTCAGTTTGAAAACAGGCGCGCTGCATTTTGTTGCGGCATTTGTTTTGTGTGGATATTGGGCAAAAATTGTAAGGAAATCGCCAAAATTAAGCAGTGATATTAAAATTCCAACTGAAGTCGAGGCAAAATGGGCGAAGAAGGTTTTCTTTGGCTCAATTATTACAATGTTTGGAATTTGTGTGAGTATCGTTCTGAATTGTGGAATTTTTATTTTCAATTCGTAGATTTTTGCTTTTTATTTTTTTGTATCACTGTACTAGTACACTATAACACGCATTACGAACCATCACCGACACTCCCCCAAAGGTTCTCCTTCAAAACCCAGCCTGTCTTTTCGTTGATTTTCACACTACACCACTTTTGCGTTAAGCATTCAACGCTGTGAATTATGAACCCTTTTTGAAGGGAGAGAATCACTTTAGATTTTACCGATGGTGCGAAATAGACTGATGTTAGGTTTGAACTGCTAACAATTGCACCGCAGTTTTGTTTAACATTGATTTGTGAAATCCAAGCGATATTTCCTTCGAAATCCTCAGTTGCGTACCAAGTATCAATAAACTTGATAACCTTTAATGGGTATCCGCGAACAAGAACTTCGTATTCAATTGGGGAGTTTGTATCCGGACCTTTTCTGAAGTTTGATCTTATAGATTTCGTGCAAACTGTTTTGCGAGTGTCCTCATTTTGTGTTTTCTTATGCGAAGACTGTGTTGTGATCTGGCTTGAAACATCGCTTAGTGACGGGCGATTCGTGTTTGGAAGTTTCGCAAATGATGTATTGAAAAAAAATACTTGAGTTATAAAATAGACAATGCAGATTTGTTTCATAAGTTTATTTTTCGTTTGAATATGTATATTTTTGAAAAATCTAAAATACAAGAAAGATTTAATTCTTGCCTTGAAAGCTTTAAGAAATCAACATCGGGAATTTCTGCGAAGGTTTCTCCTTCACTTCTTGATTCAGTGAAATGCGAAATCTATGGCTCGATGACACCAATTTCCAGCATTGCAAATGTAACAGTTATGGATGCAAGAACTTTATGCGTGAAAATTTGGGATTCAAGCTCCGTACAATCAGTCTACAAAGCAATTCAGGCTTCAAACATTGGAACTAATCCAGTTTTGGAAGGAACAACAATAATGCTTCCATTGCCGCCAATGTCCACAGAAAGAAGGGCTTCAATGGTTGAAATGGTTAAGCAGAATGTTGAAAATGCAAAAGTTGCGATTCGAAATGTTAGAAGAGACGAAAACGACGCAATTAAGCTTGCACAAAAAAACAAAGAAATTTCCGAAGACGAGCAAAAACGCTACGAAGTTGAAGTCCAAAAACTTGTTGATTCCACAATCCAAAAAGTGGAGGAAGTTCTTAAACAAAAAACGGAAGAATTGATGAATGTCTAAGATTACGAAAAAAGATATTGCCAATTTCATAAAAAAGCAATACTCAACCTCCAATGATGACGCCTCAAAAGTTGTCGACGTATTTTTCGAAACTGTTGTGAATATGGCGAAAAACGGCGGGGCGACGCTCAAAAACTTCGGCAACTTTAATTTTGTTGCAAAAACAACGCAAAGGAAAATCTACAACTTTCAAACGAAAGAAATGGAAGAAAAAACTGTTGAAATTGCAAAAATTTGCTTCCTTAGATCGCGAAACCTTAAATTATAACTTATGAGTGAAAGATATTCAATCGGTCAAGTTGCAAAAATTATTGGAGTAGAATCCCACACTGTAAGATTTTGGACAAACGAACTCTCGCAACATATAATTCCCGAAATTGGTGCCGGCGAAAGACGATATTTTAACGAAGAGCATTTAGAAATGTTAAAAACAGTTGCGGATTTAATCAACAACAGAGGGTACACTTTAAGCGTTGTAAAGAAGCACGGAATAAATAATTCGTACGAAACTGGGCGTGGAATTGAGAATTCGCAAACGAATTTGCCATCGGTGGAGCTTTTTGGAAAAATTGCAAGAATTCAGAGGGAAATCAGAAAATTGATTTCACAAATTTAATTTTTCGTGATTTTTGTATCACTGTACTAGTACGCTATAACAAAATTAGTGATTTCATTTGTGGGATATAGGTGGAATTTCTTCCACCTATAAGCGTGTTTGGTTTAATACATTCCGCCCATGCCTCCCATTCCACCACCCATTGGGGCAGAATCTTCGTTCTTTTTTGGAGCATCAGCCACGATTGCCTCGGTTGTGATTAGAAGACTCACAATTGAAGCCGCGTGTTTCAACGCAACTGTTACAACCTTTGCAGGGTCGATGATTCCGGCATCAAACATGTTGACGATTTTGTCGTTTTGTGCGTCATAACCGTGTTTGAAATCGCCTTTTGCAAGAATTTCATTGATGACAACAGCGCCTTCAACGCCAGCATTTGCACAAATTTGCTTGATAACATAAGAAAGTGCTTTGTGAACGATTGAAAGTCCAGCGTTTTGGTCGTCATTTGCAAGCTTGATGTTTTTCAACGATTCGCGAGCATACAAAAGTGCAGAGCCACCACCGGCAACGATGCCAGATTCCAATGCTGCTTTAGTTGCGGCAAGGGCGTCTTCAACGCGGTCTTTGCGTTCTTTAACTTCAACTTCAGTTGCACCGCCAACTTTTAGAACAGCAACACCGCCTGAAAGCTTCGCTAGGCGTTCTTGAAGCTTTTCGCGGTCGTAATCTGATGTTGTTTCTTTGATTTGACGCTCAATTTGAGAGCAGCGATCTTTAACATCCTGTGGATTGTTAGCCTTTCCGCCGACGATTGTCGTGTCGTCTTTTGTGATAACAACTCGCTCCGCCGAACCAAGAGCTTCCAAAGTTACATCTTCAAGTTTGATGCCAATGTCCTCGGAAATGAATTCACCGCCTGTTAAAATTGCGATGTCTTCAAGCATAGCCTTTCTTCTGTCACCAAAACCGGGTGCTTTTACTGCAGCAATTTTCAAGCCACCGCGAAGTTTGTTCACAACAAGAGTTGCAAGAGCCTCACCCTCGATATCTTCGGCGATTATCAACAATGGACGACCTGTTTTCACAACTGCTTCCAGAAGGGGGATCATCGTTTGAAGTGATGCGAGTTTTTTTTCGTAAATTAAAATGAATGGGTTTTCAAGTTCTGCAATCATTTTTTCAGAATTCGTGGCAAAGTAAGGGGAGAGATAGCCTCTGTCGAAGTTCATGCCTTCTTTTACTTCGATTTCAAACTCAAGACCTTTCGCCTCTTCAACTGTGATTGGGCTGTTTGCACCAACTTTTGCGATAGCTTCAGCAATTTTGTTTCCAATTTCAGTGTCTCCGTTTGCGGAAATTGTTGCAACTTGGGCAATTTCTTTTGATGAAGTTCCAATTTTATGAACTTGTTTTGATTCAACATGTTCAATAACGGCTTTAACGGCAAAATCAATTCCGCGTTTTAAGTCCATTGGGTTCATTCCGGCTGCAACAAGTTTGATTCCTTCGATTGCAATCGCTTGTGCAAGAACTGTTGAAGTTGTTGTTCCATCGCCGGCGATATCATTTGTTTTTGATGCAACTTCTTTTATCATTTGAGCACCCATGTTTTCAACATTGTCTTCAAGTTCAATTTCCTTTGCAACGGATACGCCATCTTTTGTGATTTTTGGTGCACCGTATGATTTTTGAAGAACGACATTTCTTCCTTTTGGACCAAGTGTAACCTTAACAGCATCGGCCATTATGTTGACACCTTTTAAAAGTTTTTCGCGAGCTTCCGCCCCGTGTACTACAATTTTAGCAGACATATATTTGATATAAAATTAATTATTTTTTGATAGCAAGAACATCGGATTCTTTCATGATGAGGTATTCAACTCCATCGACTTTGATCTCAGTTCCTCCCCATTTTGCGAAAAGAACGATATCGCCCTCTTGAACTGTGAGTTCGATTCTTTTGCCGTTGGAATCAAGAGTTCCTTGACCAACTGCGACAACCTTGCCTTCGATTGGCTTTTCTTTTGCGGAATCTGGAATGATAATTCCACCTGCTGTTCTGGATTCAGCCTCAAGGCGTTTGACGATTATGCGGTCGTGTAATGGTTTTAAATTTATGGACATATTAATTAGAAAAATTAATTATTTTTCATATATAGTGCACAATTTCGAAAATTCAAGGGGAAAATTATTTATTCCCGCTTGAATGAATCGGGTTGTCTAGAAGCCAATACCTGTGCCAAGTGATTCTCCTGTGGAAGATACGCCGCCTTGTCCGATGGAATCAGCGTCTTCCATTTTGATGTCAAGTCCGCCGAGCATTTGATCTTGTGTTGTTTCGAGGCCAACTTTACGCAACATATCGGCAAATGGGTCGCTTTTATCGTTTTCCACTTTTGGTGCTACTGCTTTGTTGTCAAACATAATTTCCATCATACCCATGAGCATACTCATTAGCGGGTTTGCACTTGCATATGCTTCATCGTATATCTTTTTGTTAGCATCTTGCTGTTCCTGAGTCAGGGTTGGAAGTATTGAATCGTTTGTTTTTGGTGCGTCCGATGCGGTGGTAGGTGTTGATTCTTGGGTTTGTGTGTTGCCGAGAAGCTGCGTCTTCGCCCACTCTTCAATTAAAGCCTTTACTTCCTCCGGTGCATCGTTGATTAAAGTCGCGATTTCATTCTTTGCGACATCAAGAGTATGACCGCCATCGGTCAGATTCTCAAATAGTTCCTGAATGTCATCAACAGTTTTAAGGTTTTGGTATATGTGTTGTTCTGCTGTCCATTTTGCTGCCAATTGTTTTTCTTCAGGTGTTGCTCCATCAAGCCAAGCTTGTAATTCATCGCCAAGGTGTCTCTCTTCTTGTGAATCATCGCTGTATTTTTCCTTCCATGAAGACATTAAATTGGCGAAATCTTCTATTGTGTTGATGGGTATGTGTGTGCTGTTTTGCGACATAATTCTTCCAATGAAACTAAATTTAAGGGAATTATTTTCGTGCAATTTTAAAATGCAAGGGGAAAGTTATTTAG
>CAMAVG010000011.1 GCA_945861605.1 Rickettsia typhi | reverse complement strand
CGCATTCAGGAAATCACCACACTCGTGAGTGGAAGAATCGCAAAATGGTATGTGAATGATGGTCAGTTTGTGAAAAAAGGCGAAAAAATTGCCGAAATTGTTGATAACGACCCCGAATTAATGCAAAAACTTAATTTTGAACTCGATTCCATAAAATCACAATATGAAAGTGCAAAATACTCAAGCTCCACAGGTAAATTGAATTACGACAGACAAAAAGACCTCCACAACCAAGGTTTGACCTCCAAAAAAGACCTTGAAAAAGCAACAATCGAATACCAAAAACTACTTGGCTACGAAAGCGAAATTCAAGCAAAGTTAATCCAAACCGATGTCAAACTCTCAAGGCAAAAGGCACAAATCATCGTTGCTCCCAAGGACGGTTTCGTTTTACAGTCGAAATCGAAAGCAAATTCAAGCTATGTTTATGTCGGGGAATCAATCGCGACATTTGTCCCCGTAATTCAACAACCCGCAATTGAGATTTTTGTAAATCCCAACGATATCTCCCTCATTCACATTGGAAGAAAAGCACGAATTCAAATTGAAGGCTGGCCGGCATTAAGAATTTCAGGCTGGCCATCGACATCCCTTGGAACATTCGGTGCAAAAGTTGCGATAATCGAACAAGCAATGTCCTCAAACGGGAAATTCCGCGTTATTCTCATCCCCGACCCAACCCAAGACCCATGGCCGGAAATGTCTCACATCAAGCAAGGCACGAACATCAAGGGGTGGATCAGCATGAACAAAGTTTCAATTGGATACGAAATTTGGAGGCAAATGAACAGTTTCCCAATCAAGCCCGATGAATTTTTATTAAAAGAAAAAAAATGAGGGCTATCATTTTCACACTTTTACTTGGTTTCAACTGCCTTGCCGATGCCCTAACAGAGGATATCGTCATTGATTCTGCACGCAAAAACCACCCAAAAATTTTCATAAATGAGGAAAAAATTCGCACAGCCAATGCAAAACTTCAGGAAGCCCAAGGTGAATTCGACACAAAATTTGAGGCAAACTACAAACAATTCACTTCGGGATACTACGACGACAGAGGGTATTTGGAAAGCAGAATAACCAAACCATTACCACTCGCAAATGCAAAAGTCTACACAGGATACACGAGATCAAATGGCGGAAATTACCCCGAACTCAACCAATACTTCAGCACAAAAAGCGATGGTCGCGCTATCTTTGGCTTTGAATTTTCGCTTTTGCGTGGTTTTTTAATCAACGAGCAGGCATCTTTAAAAAAAATCGCCAACATTGATGTCGATATCTCGCGTTATGCCTCACAATTAATGGAGCAACAGATAATCACAGACGCCAGAAAGGCATTCTGGAAGTACATTTACGCAAAAAAAATCGCACAACTTCACCAACAAATGCTCGATATCGCCATAAATCGTCGTGATTCCTTGGAGATTCAAGTCAAAAAAGGCGAAAAAGCCCCAATTATCCTCGACGAAAACCGCCGAGTTATCCTCAAAAGGCAATCCGGAATTGAAACAATGCAACGAGAAGTCCTCAACGCCGCCGTCAATCTTTCAATGTACCTGCGAAATGAAAATCAGGAACCTGTTGAAATTGAAAGCATCACGAGTGCCAAAACCTCCGAAATTGACCCAACACATTCTGTTCCACCCCATCACCAGCTCGATATTCGCCACGCAAAAGAACGCAGACTTGATATCCATATTGCAAAAGCACTTCTCAAACAACAGGATATCCAAATGAAAGTCTCGAAAAATCAACGCCTCCCAGTCGTAGATGTCGGCTTCGAATCATCAAAAGATTACGGCACAGGAGCAATCGAAAAAAACAACACACTTCACAAAGTGAAACTGAACATATCAATCCCCCTTGAAAACAACAAGCAGGGCGGGAAATTTCAAAAAAATTCCGCACAATTTCGTGCATCAAAACGCGAACTACAACTTCTCGAAAACTCAATTTCGAGCGAAATCCTCGCAACATATAACAGGCTTTCCGAACTTGATGCAATCTACAAAAATGCCAAAGAGGAAGCGGAAATCGCAAAAAAATTGCTAAAAGCGGAAAACACACTGTTCAAAAATGGCGATAGCGACTTCTTCATGCTCAATGCTCGCGAACAGGATTTGCTCAACGCACAGGAAAACTGCCACAAAATTAAACTCGCAATGGTAGAGATCTCAATTGAATATGAGTTTATGACAAAAACTTCCTTGACGGATTCCTAATACCTCACTTTCCGCTTTGGATCAACCCTTTTCTTATCACGATTTTCAACATAACGCGTCACATGTCCATCAACTTTATGCTGATGAATTGCGTAAAGAAAAGCGATTGCATAAAATTGAACATAAAAGAAGGCGAATGTCAAAAGTGGCACATTGCCCCAGATATCAAACAGTGTTTCATCAGGGATTTTCTTTGGAACCTTTGCCAATATGACATCGCGTTTAAAAAGTGCCGTTTTTTTGGAGCTAACCCTTCCGTATGGGTCAATTACTGCGGAAAACCCGTTGTTTGAAGCACGAACTATGGAAATTCCTTCCTCTGCAGCACGCAGTTTGACTGAATCAAAATGTTGATACGCCCCAGATGTTCTTCCAAACCATTCATCATTTGTGATATTCACAATGTAGTGCGTTTTCATCGCATTTGCAAGACCAATATGCCCCGAATATGTCGCTTCATAACAAATTAATGGTAAAATAACGCCGTGCCTTGTTGTTATCGGGGAGATCGTACTTCCGCGAGAAAACCCAATTCCAGCCTGCCTTGCAATCGCTTTTCCAAAGCCAAATTGTTGAAAAAACGGCAAATATTCACCATATGGAACGAGGAAGTGCTTATCGTGATATTTCAGGGTTTCGAAGTCGTAGACATACATCGTGTTGAAAATTCTCTCATCATTTCGCCTTATTCCATTGAAAATAAATGTTTGATGCGGTAAAATAAAGTGATCAATATATTCCACCGCCTTGGGATTTCGCTCAAAATCAAATGGAATACCAGCACTTTCAGGCCAAATTATTACATCAACATTTCCATCGGTGATTTCTTGGATTTTGTATGTAATTTTGGAGTATGTGTCAAAATCCTCAATTTGTTCATCACGCACGGAAGTATTGCCTTGAACTATCGCAATTTTATGCGGATAATACTGATTATGTGCGTTATAAAGCCTTAATCCACCAAGGATTGCAACAAAAACCCCAGAAATGTTTATTATCAAAAATGTTCTGAAATAATGCACGAACAGAAGTTTGTCATCTGTAAAAAGCACGATATAAAACGAACACGCCCAAAGAACGAGGAAGAAACTCAAACCCAAAACCCCCCAAATACTTGCTGATTGAAACATAAACGGTGCAAAGCCGACCGAATATCCAACCAACCCAAACGGAAAGTTGAATATCACAAATGATCTCAAATATTCCGCCAAAATCCAAAAACATGCAAAAAGCAAAATTCTACGAAACGGTCGCAGTTGCGTGCTAATCAACCCAAAGGCAAAAACCGCCAAAGTTGGAAGTATCGCTGAAAGAATAATAATTCCCGCGGCAAAAATAGGAAGCAGATTTCTTGAAAATCCGAAGATATATGTACCATACGCCGGCCAATAAAATGCTATGGTGCAGTATCCAAGGTTGAACAATGCTGACACTTTGAAAAGTTTTTTATTGCTATCGGTGAAGTCTATCAGGCGAATGAGTATGGTAAACGCAAACGGCAAAAGAAAGAAGGCGTAAATCGGTGCTTGCGAAAGCCCCGCCAAAACCCCACAAACAAATGGCATTGCAAGGGATTTTCTTTTGCGATATATTTTATACAAAACTCTTTCGGCGGATTTTTTATGAATCGCGTAGTAGGCACTCAAAGCCTTTTTGACAAACGATTTCTTCAAATTAACAAAATGCCAAAAAACCTTTCTTATGCCATAAAAGTTATGCAATTTCTCCGTATCATCCATGTGTTGAAGACAGAAGTTGCGGAATTTTCGCGTAGAATGGAAGTATCGTTGCGGAAACGATCCAGATCATCAAAGCACCAACAACAAGAATCGCGATGGGTTTGATCAGCTGAACGATTCTGTCAAGATCATTTTGGATTTCCTGATTGTAGAAATCGTAAATGGATGTAAGCGGGCGTTGGATATTTGATGTTGCCTCCGCAACGCGAAACATTCGGTGCACGAACCTTGGAATATAGGGGATTTGCCTCAATGCTTTATAAACCTCTTCACCGGATTGAATTGTTATAATCATTTGTTCGAAATCCGCCCGTATTTTATCATTCGTCAGAACAATCAACGCCTCGGATATGGAATCAAGAAAGTTATACCCCCTTTCATACATATTCGCGGTAAAAAGCGAAAAGCGTGAAAGTTGCGATTTGATTATCACCGAAGAGAGAATTGGAATTTTCAATGCCAAGGCATCAAGTTTACTTTTAACGATATCCGAGCGTTTATAAAGGAATACTGTTGCAATTGGAATGGTGATTATCAGCGTTACCATTAACACCCAGTAGGTTGATATAAACGAAGAAAACGCAACAAGCGCGATGGTTTGAATCGGCATTTGTGCATTTTCATCAAATTCTGTAAAAATTGCCTCAAGCTTTGGAATTACAAATGTTGAATAGAAAATCACCATTCCAAAGATCATCGTCAACATAACAATTGGGTATGTTATCACGGCTTTAACCTTCCGCATGAGGATAATCCCAAAATTAAGATAATTCACAATATGATTACACGCGGTTGAAAGTGAGTTAATCTTTTCAGAAACCGCCACAAGACTTGTCGAAATTCCCGAAAACACCAACGGCTGCTTACGCATTGCATCCGAAAGAAGATGCCCACTGCGGATATCGTGCTGAAGCTTTGAAGCAACGGACTTAATGTTTATCTTTCGCGTTTCTTGGGAGATTGTATCAATCGATTCAATCAGGGAAATATCAGCATTAAGGAATTCCCTCATATATGTGAAGAAGAAGATGGAATCCTGTGGAGACATTCTGAACTTTTTTTGAGAAATCTTCGTAAACTTCACAAGAATTCCATCACGAGTATGCACTTGATCCATCAGGGAAATGTGATCCTCCGCAGGAATTATGACATCATCGGTTTTTCCATTTTCAAGAACAAATTTACAGTGATAGTACAACATATTTAAAATTTCACACCCTTGCCAATTTCAGGCTTGGTCATTATAATACAATCTTCCTTTTTCCGGAGTACCTGACGCGATATTTTCTGTCTTCTTGTAAATGTTGAGGATTTCTCCAATGTCAACAAAATTACCGCCACCATCGCTACGAGTAAAATCATTCCAACAATTTGAAAATTCACAAAGTTGTTTATGTAAAGCTCGCTCGAAACTTCCGCAAGAGGGATATTCGTAATAATTTTACCGTCGCTTTGTATCGATTTAAAAAAAAGAAAGCTCAACATTTGAACAAAAACCACGCACGCAATAATTCCGGCGGTTGAGGTTTGGAGCATCGATTGTTTGTGCGTGTAGTTGGTCTGGAGCATCATAACCACAAACAAAAATAGGACTGCAATCGCCCCAACATAAACGATAATCAACAACATCGCAAGAAATTCCGCATTCAACAGAAGCATTATCCACGCCGAAGAGAAGAATGTCAAAACCAAATACAAAACCGCATGGACGGAGTTTTTACTCACGATTGAGAGAATCGCCGATAGTGACACCAAAAATGAGAATACATAAAACAAAAAATTTACGGACATCTTACAATAAAATTCATTACACCACACCACACCCAAACATTTAATCTGTCAAGAAATTTTCATCAAAACATTACAGAAAAAAATAATTCTTGATTTTTCAAAAAACACTTGAAATGTATATTTATCTATATTTTTATTTAATATTATGAGGGGAACACTAGGAAGCAAAATAATTCTCATAACACTCGCCGGTCTTTCAAGCATCTCAATGCTTTCATGCAAGAAGGATCCTGAACTCCCTGAAATCGACCCAATCTTTCAAGAAAAAAAACGCCCACCTTACAACGAAGTCGTCCTTTCGAAAATCAAAAGCCGCGAAAACGACCCCGAATACCAAGAACTCAACCCAAATTTTGCCAATGAATATCAGGATTCCCAACGCGAATACGAACGCCGAAGCTTGAATCAAGCGGCTCTCAACAAAGTAAATACATCGGAACAACAATCAACGAGCGATATCATTCAAACCCAAGTCGCACCAAGGCAATACGAACCCCTCACAGTGCAAAAAATTCGGGACGACTCCTCCGCAATTACCACTCCGGAATCAACTCCAGCACCAAAACCAATCGAAACAATTCCATCGCAAGTGCAATCCACAGGCGAGGTTTTTGAAATCCAAGCCGGCTCATTCAAAAGCGAAGAAGGTGCGAATCAAGTCGTTCAAAAAATGCAAAAAGCAGGCTTCAACACCCGCATTGATAAAATCAACGACACAAATTCCGTCAGAGTGACAGGCTCACAACCTTTCACAACAAGAACCGAAGCCAGCAAATTCCTTCAGGAGGTTATCGAAAAAACCCAACACTATGATATCATGATCGTCCGGAAGTAGTTCTACGCGACTTCCTCCCATTTGTTTCCAATTTTCTGGAAGACTTGTGTTGTGGAGCTTGGCTTTATTCCACCTTGTGATGTCACAAACGCAATGAAATTTTCCAAGTTTCCCACATTTTCAAACGGTGTTTCGTAGAAAACACAAGTGTAGCCCTCAATCGGAAGTTCATTGATATCGGTTGAAATCACGACTGGAACCTTGTGCTTTTTTAGGAGTTTGTCATCAGATTTTACATTTGGAATGAATGCTTGCGAGGAGAATGTCCACACACGATTTTGCAAAAGATTCTGGGAATCATAAACGAAAAAGTTCGTGCCTTGTGAAATTCCTTTTTGAAGAATCGCAGTTAGGGCGGGGAATGGTTCTTGTGAAATATAGATTTTATTCATCAGGCTTCTGGAATGGCACAACTTGTGAGGAATCTTTCTTGAGGTGTTCAATGCCTTTGTTGGAGGCGGATATGAGTTTTGCCGTAGCGTTTTGCACAGCGGAGAGAATCTCTTCCTCGAGAAATGTCGCAAGAACTTCAGTTCCATTTTCTTCACCGTGAAGAATGTTTTGGATGTTTGCGAGTTTTTCACGGTCGATTTTCACGGATTTCACTTTCATCGAAAGGGAGATTTTTGCCGTGACAGTTCCGCGTTTTGAAATGCCTGATGTGGTGTATTTTTCGGAATATTTTTCAACCATTTCAATCATTTTCTTTGCTGATTGCGATTCATCGGCGGTTTTTATCACACCGGGTATTGAGAATATATTTCTAATTGTATTGTTCATGTTATTGTGCGATGATATAGTCAATTAATAAAGGCATTGTTGTTGAGTTAAATTTCGCAATAGCATTTTTTACCTGCGTTGAGATTACCTCCAAGTGTCTTTTTGCTTCGTCGGTGCCACCAAGATGGTTGATGAATTCTTTTTTTGCAAAGGATTCGTGCGAGTTAGGTTCTTGGGTTATGTCGGTGATATCATCGGCAATTTGGAAAATATAGCCGATATCGTAGCCAATGTGTGAAAGGGTTTTGTGGTCCTCAATGTTTTGTTTCAAAATTGCACCGGATGCCATACAAAAGGCAAAAAGTTCGCCGGTTTTCAGCTTATTCATGTGGACGAATTCCTCAGTTTTTGCAGTTCTTTCATTCACGATTATGATATCGAGCATTTGTCCTGACATCATTCCAAAGTAGCCAATCGCACGCGAAAGATACTTGAGAAGTGAAATTTTGACATAGTTTTCAACCTCAAATTTGTTTGAAAGGATTTCATCGAACGCCATGCTCATGAGGGAGTTTCCTGTCAAAAGAGCAGTCGCTTCATCAAATTCCTTGTGAAGAGCCTTCTTCCCGCGGCGAATATCGGAGTTATCCATGCAGGGTAGGTCGTCGTGAATCAGCGAATAGCAATGCACCATTTCAATCGCAAGAAGAATGTGGATAACCTTTTCCCTTGGGATTCCATACATTTCACACGATTGTGCGATTATAAAGGCACGAATTCTTTTTCCACCGCCAAGAAGCGAATGCGAAATTGCCTTCTTAATTTTAATTTGACCGTGGTCATTTTCAGGCAAATTTTGAATACGAGCTTGAATGTAAGGTTCAAACCAGTTTTGAAATTCCTTCAGATTTTCGCGTATGTTCAACAATTCCTTCACAAAAATAAAATATTTGAACTATAATTAAAAATAAAAAAATTGTTTGTCAAGAAAAGTTTTCACAGAAGGTTGAAATAATATCACTGTTATAGCGTACTAGTACAGTGATACAAAAATTCACAAATTATGCAAATTTTTCACAATTATCTCAAACGATTCCGCCGCTTTTTGCAAATCATCAATTTCCGAATTCAGTGGCGGCATGATGTACAGCGTGTTGAAAATATTGAATGCTATAATGATAATATAATATTTTTCTTACAAAGATGCCAACAAATCAATGTGGGAATTGGTAAAATAGCTGATGACGGATTTGAGCGTAAATCAACTAATGATCGTTATTTTGAGAACTTTAATATTATGATTTATAATCTTTAATAGATTTATAGACTTCATTAATACAAGAGTTATTGTGGAAATAATCTTTGATTCTGCGTGCAACTCTGCAAGATAAAGACGAACTGCAAATAGCATTTTTCACTTTCCAATGGCAATACTATCACCAGAATATGTATAGCTTGTGACAAAAAACTTCACATTTGTGAATTTTTCGTTGCCTTGTCGCTGTATTTTTTTAAATACAAACTCCATTTCGATTGTCACGGGCTTTTTTTCAAGCTTTTTTCCGTCAAAAATGTATATCACTGCCTCAATAGTGGCTTGGTTTGGAATATCTTGTGCCATTAGTAGGTTTTGAAATTTGTCAATAAGGGATTCCTCACCAATGTTCAGATGAATCGACTTCACTTGCATTTTGACGAAAGCATTGGTTTTGAGCTTCTTTGAGTACTCATTTGTGAATTTATTTTGGAATACTTTGATGACATCACGCGATGAATATTTCTGCAAATGCTTCATTTTTTCGATGAATGAAATGTAGAAATTATCCGTTTTTTCATAGACCTCAAAATTATTCAAGTAAGATTCGATTGAATACTGCAAAATGTTGAGATCATTGCTGTGGTAATGCTTTTCGATTTTTGTCATCATTGGCTTTGATTCGAAATCGTAAGCAATTGAAAGAACCTTGACCACTCTTTCCTGTTTTGTAATTGCACTTTGCACAACATAAAACACGAAGCAGACCAGTAGTATCATCGAAATTGTGATTGATGCGACGAATATCAAAAACTTTATGTGCGATACATATTTAAAATAATACCATCGCTTTGCATTGTCAAAGTATTCTCTCATTTATCATAACTTTTTAAGCATTTTTCCTAAATACTGCCCCGTTATGCTTTCCGGAACCGAAGCAACATGTTCGGGCGTTCCAAATGCGACCAATTGTCCGCCATTTACGCCACCTTTTGGACCAATATCGATGATATAATCCGCAGTTTTAATGACATCCATATTGTGTTCAATGATCACCATCGAATTTCCGTTATCGATCAATTGCTGAATGACTTCCAGAAGCTTCTTGATATCACTTGAATGCAAGCCCGTTGTTGGTTCGTCCAATATGTAAAGCGTGCTTCCGGTATCCTTCTTTGAAAGTTCGCGGGCGAGTTTGATCCGCTGACTTTCCCCACCTGAAAGTGTTGTTGCAGGTTGACCAAGTTTCATGTAGTCAAGTCCTACCATCATAAGGTATTTCAACTTGTTGGCGATTAAATCAATCGGTTTAAAGAATTCGTAAGCTTCACCAATTGACATTTCCAGTACATCGCAAATT
The DNA here is from genome assembly GCA_945861605.1 of Rickettsia typhi. Lineage (GTDB taxonomy): Bacteria > Pseudomonadota > Alphaproteobacteria > Rickettsiales > Deianiraeaceae > CAJQOT01. The sequence goes on along the minus strand of CAMAVG010000011.1, from coordinate 7,942 downwards.
GATTTATTCTTGTATTTAACCTCCAATGTTTCCTTGTTGTAACGCTTGCCTTTGCAAACTTCACATTCGACATAGACATCCGGCAAAAAGTGCATTTCAACTTTGATTATTCCATCTCCCTGACAAGCCTCACATCTTCCGCCTTTTACATTGAAGGAAAATCGTGATGATTTGTACCCTTTGCGTTTTGCTTCGGGAAGGTTTGCGAACCAGTCACGAATGTGTGTGAAGCAGGCGGTATAAGTTGCTGGGTTTGAGCGAGGCGTTCTTCCAATTGGCGATTGGTCGATCTCGATGATTTTATCGATATGTTCAAGACCCGTGATTTCACTGTGTAAACCGGGTTTCACGGCACTTGAATGAAGGCGTTTTGCAACGGCACGATAAAGCGTTTCCATCACAAGTGATGATTTTCCGCAACCACTCACACCCGTAACGCATACCATCATTCCAAGTGGGAAGTCGACATCGATGTTTTTGAGGTTGTTCGACCTTGCCCCCTTAATTTTGATGACCATATCCTGTTTAATTCTTCTGCGGGCGTGGAGTCCTTCAATTTTAAGTTTCCCAGAAAGGTATTGACCCGTTATGCTATCAGGGTTATCCATAACTTCTTGAGGCGTTCCCGAGGCAACGATATAACCACCTTTTTCACCAGCAACGGGACCAATATCAATCAACATATCAGCTTCCAGCATGGTTTCTTCGTCGTGTTCAACAACAATAACGGTGTTGCCGATGTCTCGTAAATGTTTTAGAGTTTGAATAAGTTTTGCGTTATCTGATTGATGCAACCCAATTGATGGTTCATCAAGGACATACATAATGCCAGTCAGCTCAGAACCGATTTGGCTTGCAAGGCGAATTCTTTGGCTTTCACCGCCTGAAAGTGTTTTTGCTTCGCGGGCGAGAGTTAGGTAATCAAGACCGACATTTTCCAAGAAATAAAGGCGTTTTATGATTTCCTTAACAGAGCGTTCGGCAATTTCGCGGTGTTGTTCTGAAAGCTTCGAAACAAGGTTTTCAAACCACGCAATTGATTCGGTGATTGTCAAAGCACAGACTTCACCAATGTGTTTTTCAGCGATTTTTACTGCAAGGGATTGCTCCTTCAAGCGGTATCCAAAGCAGGCGTGACAGTGGGTTTCATCTTGAAATTTGGCAATTTCTTCGCGGATTCCATCACTTTCAGTTTCGCGAAGTCGGGCTTCTAAAATTGGGATAATGCCTTCGAATGCTCGTTTCATACGAGATTTCCGCAGACCGTCCGTGTATTCAATATCAATTTCAACACCGTCGTTTCCATGGAAAATAATTTTTTTTATGTCGTCCGGAAGTTCCTTGAATGGTACGGCAGTTGAGAATTTATAATGTTTTGCAAAACCGGCGATGATTTGGTAATAAAGCTTGTTGCTAGTTATGTTTTCCCATGGGGCGATTGCACCATCGTTAATGGTTTTTGCGTCATCCGGAACGATTAATTCTTTTACGAAATAATGCTCCTTTCCAAGACCATTACACGCAGAACAAGCACCGTACGGGCTGTTGAATGAGAAAATGCGAGGCTCCAAATCCTCAATAACGAAGCCTGAAATCGGGCAAGAAAATTTTTCTGAATAGACTAAATGGTGTTCGATATCCACCATTTTTCCATTTTTAAAATGAAATGCCGTTGCATCGTTTGGAAGTGATTGAATATCAGCGTAGACTAATCCGCCTGAAAGTAAAAGTGCGTTTTCAACCGAAGAAGCAAGGCGTTCCTTGACATCTGCATCCATTTCGATTCTATCGATGACAATCTCAACGGAATTTTTGCGGTTTTTGTCTTCAATTTCAGCGTCGTCAATGTTCATGTAATCGCCGTTCAAACGCACGCGTTGATAACCCTGCTTGCGAAGGGATATTAGAAGCTTTTTGTGTTCGCCTTTTTGTCCGCGGATGATCGGCGATAAGATATTCAACTTGGTGCCAATTGGTAATTCCATTATTTCGGCAATCATTTGTGATGATGTCTGGCTGATGATTGGCTTGCCAGTTGCTGGGGAATATGGAATTCCGATGCGGGCGAAAAGTACGCGAAGGTAATCGTAGATTTCAGTAACAGTTGCAACGGTTGAGCGAGGGTTTTTCGATGATGTTTTTTGATCAATCGCAATTGCGGGCGAAAGGTTTCCAATGTAATCGACATCGGGCTTGTTTTGAATGTTCAAAAATTGACGAGCATAAGCCGAAAGCGATTCTACATAACGCCTTTGCCCTTCTGTGTAGAGGGTATCAAACGCAAGCGAAGATTTTCCGCTTCCACTTGGTCCTGTTATAACGATAAGCTTGTTTTTCGGGATATCAATACTGATGTTTTTGAGGTTATTTTGCCTTGCGCCGTGAATTATGATTTTTTCTTCAGTACTCATTTTGAACCCAATTGGTTATTTGAATAAAATATAAACGATGAAAATTATAATGTCAAATAGTTTGTTATAAACCACTGTGATCTTCAAACTTTTGCGTTTAATTGTATGAATATCAATTGCATCGGAATGATAAAAGACATTTAATGATGGATTGTGATTGAATGCGAAAATTAAAAGTGGTGAGCGCGGTGGGAATCGAACCCACGACAACATCATTAAAAGTGATGCGCTCTACCAACTGAGCTACGCGCTCGTATTCTAAAAATAATCAGAAACGATAAAATTTATAAAACCCCTGAAATTTAATTGTCAAGGATTTTATAAAAAAAGTTTTAAAAAATTTCGTCCGAGGAATCGCCAAAGACATCTGACCATTGTCCTTTTGTTGCGGCTTTAGAATATTCAGTCACCCTATTTTCAAAGAAATTCGTGTGCTCAACTCCGTTCAAAATGTCGTCCATCCATGGAAGTGGATTGCCTTCAATCATGTAGATTTCCTTAAGTCCCAATTGGTTTAATCGGCGGTCGGCGATGTATCGAATATAGCGTTTGACTTCCCTTGAAGTTATGCCTTGAATGTCGTCTCCTATTGAAAATGCAAGGTCGATAAATGCGTCTTCAAAGTGGACAATCGTCGCACACGCTTCGTAAATATCGCTTTTAAGGTCTTCTGTCCAAATGTCCGGCTCTTCTTGAACGAATGTTCTGAAAAGCTTGATAATCGAAGCCGTGTGAAGGGATTCATCGCGAACTGACCAAGTGATAATTTGCCCCATACCCTTCATTTTGTTGAAGCGTTGGAAGTTGAGCAAAATTGCAAATGTGGCAAAAAGTTGAACACCTTCGGTGAAGGCTCCAAAAACGGCAAGAGTTTTCGCAATTCCCGCTTTTGTTTCAACGCCAAATTTGTGCATGTAATCGTATTTATCCCTCATTTCTTTGTAGTGCAGGAATTCCTCGTAAATTCCTTCAGGCATTCCAAGGGTATCAATTAGATGCGAATAAGCCGCGACATGAATTGTTTCCATATTCGAAAACGCAGATAGCATCATTTTGATTTCAGTTGGAGCGAATACCTGCGAATATTTCGTCATATAACAATTATTCACTTCGATATCCGCCTGTGTGAAGAATCTGAAAAGTTGTGTGCAAAGGTTTTTTTCGGAAGGTGTTAAACGAGACTTCCAATCACGAATGTCATCTGCCATGGGAACTTCCTCCGGAAGCCAGTGAATTCGTTGTTGTTGTTGCCAAGCATCGTAAGCCCAAGGGTAAGAAAACGGCTTGTATGCAACCGAATGCGAAAGAAGTGACATATTGTGAATGATAAACTATGAAACATTACTGCGGGGAACTTTTGAAATTTCAAGGGAAATAATTTGACATTTCAATGATTATATTATCAATACTATTGAACAATAATTCAGGATATGGCACAAAAAGTTAGTAAAAAAACAGTAGAAGAATTGAAACAAGAGGTTGAGGCACTAGACAAAAAAATTGGAGACCTTGATGGCACATCTAAAATTCTTATTCAAAAATATGGCACAGTAAGCGTTTACTACACACAAATATTTGGCGAAGATGGCAAGGCTGGAATTAAAAAAGAAATAAACGACACCCTTGAAGACAGTAAAAAAATTCAAGAAAACATTGATAACTTTCGGTCGTTTATCAATGGAACTGACGATGAAGAAGGTTTTGAAACTCATAAAGAAGCAATAATTGATACATACAATAAAGCGGAAGGTTTGAATGGCATAATATCGAAAAATGAAACAGATATCGCAAAATTTACAACACAATTTGAAGACAAACTTGAAGCAAAGTTAAATGAGATTGAAGATATTAAAAAGGAAAGCGATGAAAGCCTCACAGAATTTACAACGCAATTTAAACAAGAACTGACAGCAAAGTTAAAGGAAGTTGATGGCATCAAAAAAGATTTGCAGGGATTTAGAGACCTTGCCGTTAGTGGCAGTTTATTTAGTTCATTTGAAGAAAGAATGAAGCAAAATGATGATTCTTCCAGAAAATATGGATATGGCTCAATTGTGTGCCTTGGAATTTCCGCCCTTGTAATGGGTGTGCTTTTATGCGTTTCATTACTTCCAAAGGTTGGTGCAATCAATTACCTTCTTCCATCTTCAATATCGTTTATATTACTAACCGCATCATTTGTATGTTCACACAAAAGTGCGATTTACCACAAATTAGCAGAGGAATACGCACATAAGGCAACGCTATTGCGATCTTTCGTTGGGTATCGTGAGCGATTTGATGACGAGGAATACGGTGTGTTTTTTAAGGAGGTTATTGAAGCAATCAAAGTGAATGCTTCGGACAAAAGTGATAAGTATTTCAGAACAAAATGGTTTGCGGAAAAAGCAATAGATGGTGCAAGCAAAGCAGTTGACGGATTAGCCGATGCAGCAAAAGCCATTGGCAAGACGACAAATCCCTAAAACATTCCGCCGTTCACATGAAGTGTAGTCCCCGTAATATAAGAAGCTTCGTTTGATGCCAAAAACGCCACTGCGTTTGCGATATCCTGCGGGTTTCCAAACCTTCCAAGGGCAATTTGTTCCTTCATTTTTTCAGCGTGAGCCTCGGGAAGGGAGTGGGTCATTGGTGTTTGGATAAACCCCGGAGCAACGCAGTTGACTGTAATTCCGCGGGAGCCGACCTCGTTAGAAAGAGACTTCGCCATTCCCGTCAACCCTGCTTTTGAAGCAACATAATTCCCCTGCCCTTTGTTTCCAGTGAAAGCAACGACTGATGAAATGAAGATTATTGAACCCGAGCGTTGTTTGATCATTTTACGAATCACCGCTTTGGAGAAAATAAACGCCGATTTCAAATTCACATTAATGACATCGTCCCATTCAGATTCTTTCATCGTCATCAGCAAGTTATCCTTCGTGATTCCCGCATTGCAAACAAGGACATCAATGCCTCCAAGGGATTCCTCCGTAAATTTTACAAGCTCTTCAATTTCTGAAGCGTTTCCAATGTTGCACTTTTTCGCAAGAATTCCAAGAGCTTCAATTTCCGCAAGTTTGGCATCGTTTGTTCCGGACGCAACGCATTTTGCACCCAAAAGTTGAAATTTATTCAGAATTTCCGCACCAATTCCACTTGTTGCACCTGTAATTAGAGATCTTTTTCCTGAAAGAGATAGCATATCGAAATTTTAAATTTCACAAAAAAAATAATAAGCTCGGGAAATGTCAAGGAAATATTAAAATTATAATGCAATGTCATCATAGAAAAATAAAAACTTGACATATTTTTTTCTCAACTTAGGAAAACCCAGAAAATTTTTCTTATATATGAAAATATCACATTTCGCTAAAATAACTGCTTTTACTTTATTCATCACATTAAATTCTGCTAATGCATCGCTTTTTTTTGGCGGAGGCGTTGGTATAACAGATGGTGTCATTCTTGAAGCGGGCTACAAAGTCAACCCATTCGTTTCATTGAGAGCACGCGGCACATACCTTCCATCAATCACAATGCCATCACTTCTTGCAAGCGGGTTTCAAGCAAATTCAGGAACATTCAACAACATCGATAGCCTAAAGTTTGAATCAAAAACATTTGATCTTGGCGCAGAAATCACACCAATTCCACTTCTGCCAATCATTAGTTCATTCAAGTTGATCGGTGCAATTCAATACATGGATACACAAGTCGCACTTGGTTCAGGAAATTACAACGCCGTTGTTGCAAATAAAAATGCCTTTGCTCCGTATTTTGGTCTTGGAATTGATATAATCAGCCTTCCAATCATAAGTCTTCGCACAACATTTGGCGGTTCATTCAGGTCATTTGAAGTGAAATCAACAAATGGTTCAGCTGCCGATCAAGCCGCTCTTTCATCTAAAATCGATAGCAACATTTTCGTCCCATCTGCATCGTTGACAATCAGAGCAACCCTGCCAAATGTTCCATTCGTACCATTTATTTAAGTGAATCATGTCCATTCCACTCAAAAGAAAATCTATCGTTGAAAGACTTTTAGAAAAACGCGAACAAGCCCAGCTTGGTGGCGGGAACGATAGAATCCTCGCACAACATGCAAAAGGAAAATTAACTGCTCGCGAAAGGGTCGAAATCCTCCTTGACGACAACTCGTTTGAGGAATACGGGCTTTATGTTGAACATCGTTCATACGATTTCGGAATGGATAAATCAAACACCGCCGGCGATGGCGTTGTCACAGGATATGGCAAGATCCACGGTCGCCCTGTTATGGTTTACAGCCAAGATTTCACCGTCCTTGGTGGCTCATTAAGTGAAACAAACGCGGAGAAAATCTGCAAAATCATGGACAAAGCCCGCGATATGAAAATTCCAGTGATTGGACTTAACGATTCCGGAGGAGCAAGAATCCAAGAAGGGGTAAAATCCCTTGCCGGATATGGTGAAATCTTCCAAAGAAATGTTGACCTATCTGGCGTTGTTCCACAAATTTCCGTAATAATGGGACCCTGTGCCGGCGGAGCAGTTTACTCCCCTGCCCTGACCGATTTCACATATATGATCGACAACTCATCGTATATGTTCGTGACAGGTCCTGATGTCGTAAAAACCGTCACAAACGAAGATATCACAAAAGAAGATCTTGGTGGTTCAAAAATTCACGCCTCAAAAACTGGTGTTTCTGATGGCTCATTCTCCGACGATGTCACCGCACTGACACAAATTCGCACACTGATGTCGTTCCTCCCTCTTTCAAATGTTGATGCCGTTCCGTGCGTTCCAACGCATGATAAGGTTGACAGAATGGACGATTCACTAAACGACCTCGTCCCATCAAATCCAAATATGGCATACGATATGCAGGATTTAATCAACAAGATTGTCGACGAAGGTGAGTTTTTTGAAATAAAAAAACAGTACGCGAAGAATATTATTGTCGGATTTGGTCGCATCGGTGGAAAAACAGTCGGAATTGTTGCAAACCAACCAATGCACCTTGCTGGATGTCTCGATGTTGCAGCATCGATGAAGGCGGCTCGTTTTATTCGTTTTTGTGACGCGTTCAACATTCCACTCGTATCACTCGTTGATGTTCCGGGATTCATGCCTGGCAGGGATCAGGAATACGGCGGAATTATCAAACACGGGGCAAAACTCCTTTACGCATACGCCGAAGCAACCGTTCCAAAAGTTACCGTCATAACAAGAAAAGCATACGGCGGGGCTTATATTGTCATGGGTTCAAAACACTTGCGTGGAGATGTAAACTACGCTTGGGCGAACACCGAAATTGCCGTTATGGGCTCAAAAGGTGCCGCTGAAATCATTTTCCGCAAGGATATCAAAGACGAAAAAGCCATGCAAGCACACATTGAAAGCTATTCGCAAGATTTTGCCTCGCCAATGTCGGCTGCTAATCGTGGTTTTATCGATGAAATCATTCGTCCGCAAAATACAAGATGGAGGATCTGGAATTCATTGACGCTTCTTGAACGCAAAAAACAGGAAAAACCTTGGAAAAAGCACGATAACTTGCCGCTTTA
>CAMAVG010000010.1 GCA_945861605.1 Rickettsia typhi | reverse complement strand
CAATTCTCACATCTTGTTCTGTTAAAATTGCAAATTTTGAGAAATACCAAAAAGCACCACTGCTTGAACTTGAAACAATGCCAACAAAGGAGGAAATCAACACAAAACTTCCAAGGGTGATCATCGTCGCGGAGAAATCCGAGACCAATAACGCCGAAGCAACCAACGCACAGAATTTGATCAAAAACAATTTCCTAACTGCACTCCAAGCAAATCGCTATGCGAACATCGTTGAAAGATTCGACAGCGAATCAATTCAAAAGGAAATAAAAATTGCCGAACTTGAAGGAAAATCAACCGATTCCCTCTCATCCGTTGATTACATAATCAACATTGGAATGCCAAATGTGACATTCTCACGCGATGCTCAAGAAGATATACTGTATCTTGCAACAAGTGCGGCATATGGTCAGTTTCCTACAAGTCGCCCCATGGTTTATGAATATAACTCAATTGTTGATGGCATTGCCAAGCTTTATGAAGTTCCAAGTTTAAAAATTGCAAAAGTAATCGCAATTAAAGGCTCACATTCCGAGCGTGAAAAAGCAACAACAAGCAGTGGTGCGAGGATCGGCAATTTTGCAGTTGAAAGCAATACGGCGATTGCATCAAAAGAAAAAGATGATAACATCACATACAAGGCAATCCAGAAAGCAGCTGGCAAGGCAGTCAATGAAATGAAACAGTTTTTCAAGAAAAAAAGCTTCATTTCCGAAAAACGCACATTGGATAGCAAAGCCATTTACTCATTAAACAGAGGCACAGACGACGACTTCAAATCCCAGACAAAAGTCGCAGTAATTCGCACAGTTGAACACACAAATTCATTGACTGACGATGAGGAGATGACAGAAGAAACAATTTGCACGGGAATTGTTTCGAATAAAGTTTCGGAGAAGCTCTCTTGGATTGTTTTTGATGATAAGTGTCAGGAAAAACTTCGCCTTGGTGATAAAGCGACGATAGTATACCAAAATTAGCGTTGCAACAATGCAATTGAATACTTTCCAACATGGTTCATAACCGCCTTTCCATCGAGTTCAAGCTCACTCAAAAGCCCTTGAACGCTTGATGCTTCAAAACCAGTAGCAACGACGACATCACTAACCGAACATGGTGCTGTCGAAAGTGCGTTATAAACTGCCTCAAGACTATCATTCTCAAATTCAATTTGGGCTGAATCCGATTTTTTACTGGCAATGATCTCGAATTTTGCCAATTTTTCAGAAACTTTGTGCGGGGTGTTATTTGCGAAAAGATCGTTTTGCATATTGAGTTTTTCCGTCTTTTTGTTCGATGCTCCGCCGATGATTTCCAGAATATCTTCAACGCAAGTTGTGAAATGTGCTGTGCCGTTTTTGATCAAATTATTGCAGATTTTCGAACGCTCATCCAAAATATTCCCCGGATACGCAAAGACTTCCCTTCCTTGTGAAATTGCAATTCGAAGTGTTACAAGTGTTCCGGAAACTCCACCCTTTCTGTTGACTTGACCAATCAAAACGCCACTTGAAAGCCCAGTTATTATGCGATTCCTCGTGGGGAAGTGATCTGGCATTGCAGGTGTATTTAGGGGGAATTCTGAAAGGAATAATCCGCCATTTTCAACGACTTTTTGAAAAAGATCGGCGTTATTTTTCGGATACAAACACGCAAAACCGGAACCCAAAACCTGAATTGTGCCATATTGTAACGCTCCGTTGCAGGCGGCGGTATCCACGCCATTTGCAAAACCTGAAACAACCGTTATGTTGCTTTTTGAAAGTTCGCTTGCAAAATTTTGTGCAATTTGAAGAGCATCGGTTGAGGCTGAACGCGAGCCTACTATTGCAAAAATACGGTTTTTAAGAAGCTTGACATTTCCAAAACAATGGATTGCAAGTGGGAAATCGACAATTTCCTTTAATTGCGATGGATATTCCGCGTGCCGTGGTGTTATCACATTGCCGCCGAATTTTTGCGTTTCATCATAAATTTTTAATCCTTCTTCAAGTTTCAAAACTGGTAAATTAGTTGATGAGATTTCCTCCAATGCTTTGAAAACGCAAGAATGCTTTGCCAAATAGACATTTGCTTTTTCGCGTAATTTCCAGAGGCGTATCCAACAAATAACCTCTTCTTTTGAAATTTCAACCCCACAATTAAGGAAATCCATCAATGTTTCGCGTGAATTTTCAGTTAAAGATTGCGGTTTGATTATTGACATTGTTATTTCACAAAATGACTTCAAATAAGTCAACAGTTCTTGTAACAGCAACGCCGTGGCAATATTCAAAGCATAGTCTTATAAGGCGGTTGATATCAATAATGGCGATGTGTCCCGTTTTTTCATCGTCATTAGCAACGGATTTTGCATCTGGTGAAAATGTTGAAGTTGTTATGAAAATTCCCTTTGCTTTAAGTTTTGTTACAACATAAAGAAACGCTTGCATATCTTTTGAAGAAACGGTGTTCCCAGTTTGATACCTCTTCGCCTGAATGTAGATTTTTTCTTTAATATTCAGCTTGTCGCCCGCAAGAATTGTGCCGTCAATTCCACCGTCTTTCACCCTTCTCCCTCGTGTGCCTTGAACTCCATAGCCCATTTTCACAACAAGTTCGCCGCAGAAATCTTCAAATTGTTGCCATTCCATTGCTTGAAGTTTGGTTTTTAATTCCTCTTCAACGGCGTCTCGCATTTCGCCTGCAACAACTTCAATATCAACATCGTTTTTTTCTTCAATAATGGTAACATCTTGGGTTGAAACAACGGATTTCACATTCCAGTTTGAAGTGTAATTGGGCGAATGTTCCTCCAAATATTTCACATTCAGGGGGGTGTTGTTTTGCGTGCAATCATCAAGTGCTTTTTTTCCAAGTTCAGTGATGATGTAAGACATCTTCCTGTTTTGGTCTTTTTCAATATATTCCGCTTTTGTCAGGAATGTCATTGCCCAGCCAATTCTATCTTGCACTTTTGTGTTACCATTGGAAACGGCTTGATTCATTTCCTCCTCGGTACACTTCCATTGCGATTGAATTGCATCTTTTAAAGTTGCAAAAACCTCCGTTCTTTTGTATGTTTCGCCTTGAATTTTTTGCAAAACGGGAAGCATTAATTCTTCAAATGTTGGTATTGCCATAAACTAAATTTTGCTTAAAATGTTTTCTGCCGTAATTCCAAAGTATTCGTAGACATCCTCCGCTTTTCCGGAATGCCCGAATGTATTGACTGTGAAATGCGAGTCGCCATCGCGAATCAACCCCCAAAATGAATTCACAAGCCCAGCTTCAACGAAAACTCGCTTGCCATTTCCAAGCGTTTCCGAAATGTATTCCAGCGATTGCCCGCGGAAAATTTCCAAACACGGAACAGAAACAACGCGAACTTTTTTTGTTGATTTCTTCGCCACCTCAATTGCGATTCCCACTTCCGAACCAGTTGCGACAATGGTGTAATCGGGGTGTGAAATGAATTGAGTGCGATCCATTCTGTATAAATTCCAATCCATATTTTTTTGGTAATTTTCGCAGAATTCTTCATAATTTGCGGTGTATTTCATGCCAATTTTTTGGAAAATCCTGTTTGATGGAATGTTTTCTGGGCGTGCAGTTCCTTGAAGACGTGGAAAATCACAGTTTTTGAAGGCAAAATTCATCACAACTTTTGCAACTTCGGTCGCAATTCCTTTGTTTTGGAATTTTTGCATCACCGCCCAGCCAATATCAACACCATCTTTGCCATAGTGGAGTTCGTCTTGGTATGGTTTGTAGCCAGTCAATCCGATAAATTCGTCCGTGCCTTTTTCAAAAAGCATAAATTGGTAAAACCCAGATTTTGCATCGTTAAATGCTCTGTCCATTTCTCTGCGAATGTTTTCCTCCATTGAATTTTTCGCTGTGCTATATTGCCCAGTCCATTCATTATGTTCGTTTTCAAAGCCAAGTTTCAACCAATTTGCGAAGTCTTTTTCTTCAACTGGGCGGAAATAACAACGGTCGGATTCCAGTAAAATTTCCCCATTGTTTTGTTGTGGAGTGTTCTCATAGACAACATATCCTCCAAATTTCACAGGGTTTTCGTGCGTTGATTCATTCACGAGCGGTAGGTTTTGCCTGCTCAATGCAAAAAGTGATGGAGTTTCAAGCTCGTTTGCAAGGGCAAAACAGTTTGCGGTTTCAATTGCGTCGCATGGTCTGAAAACATTCAAGTTCGGAATTGCACGAAGTGAGGCAAGGTGTTCAACCGGTTGATGGGTTGGACCGTCCTCCCCTAAACCGATGGAATCGTGCGTCATGATATAAAAAACCTTGGTTTTCATTAATGCAGAAAGGCGAATTGAATTTCGCATGTAATCCGAAAAAACCAAAAATGTTCCACCAAATGGTAGGAATCCTGAAAGTGAAAGACCGTTCATAATTCCCGCCATTGCGTGTTCACGAACACCGTAAGCGATGTAATTTCCGGAAAAATCGTTTTTTGTTATCAGGCGGTTTTTTGCAGATTTTGTATTGTTTGAACCGGATAAATCCGCAGAACCACCAATTACAAATGGCAGAGTTGAAAGTTCTTCGAGGACGACCCCCGATAGAACCCTTGTTGCAGATGTTGGCTTTTCGGAAGCAAACTTTGCCTTAACAATCTCAATTGCGTTTGCTATGTCGTTTTTGAAATCACCATTGATAAATTTTTGTAAAAGTGCTTTTTTTGGTGAATTTGAAGCTTCATCGTTCCATTTTTGAAATTCATGATTTCCCTTTGCACCAATTTCACGCCAAGCGGAAATAATTTCCTGCGGAACTGTGTCGGTTGTGTAATCAACGCCAAGGTTTTGTTTTAATTGGGTGATTTCCTCCGTTGAAAGTGGTGAACCGTGTACTTTTGAAGTTCCCTCTTTTGCACTTCCAAAACCGATTTTTGTTGTTGCAATGATTGCCATTGGTTTTGTTGATTTTCGTGCAAATTCAAACGCATTTTCAAGTTCATCAAAATTGTGACCATCGCATTCTACAACATTGAAGCCAAACGATTCCAGCATTTTTGGGTAATCAACTGATGATGTGATTGAGAGGTCGCCATCGATTGTAATGTTGTTTTTATCGTAAATTAAAACGAGGTTCGAAAGGTTTAAATGCCCAGCTAACTGCAGCGATTCCAAAGCAATTCCTTCCATGAGGCAGCCGTCCCCGCAAAGGCAATATGTTTTGTAATCGACCAAATTTCCAAACTCTGCGTTGAGTTTCCGCTCCGCGATTGCCATTCCAACTGAATTTGCAATTCCTTGACCGAGCGGCCCCGTTGTTGTTTCAATTCCGGAAAGAAAACCGTATTCAGGGTGACCGGCAGTTTTTGAATGAAGTTGGCGAAAGTTTTTGATATCAGATGGTGTGCAGTCTTCGTATCCGGTTAAATGCAATAATGAATATAAAAGGGCGGAAGCGTGCCCTGCTGAAAGAATGAAGCGATCGCGGTTCAACCACTTTGGGTTTGTTGAATCGAATTTCAGAAACTTTGAAAATAAAACGGTTGAGATATCCGCAGCACCAAGTGGCATACCCGGATGCCCAGAATTTGCACGCGAAACCATTTCAACAGAAAGAACGCGTAAAGCGTTTGAAAGAGACTGTAAGTTCATCGAAGGAAAAAGTATTTGTTGTTTTGTGAAAAGGGAAAATAAAATATGTCAATTTCTTTTGAAAAATATTATCATCAATTTCCAAAACAATACCATTCAGCCAAACACTACATCCAAACACACCCCACCACGCAAGAACCTCAAAGCCGCGTGCAAAGTTTTTGGGTGAAGTTCAAACTGCGTTTTCACCTCACAAAAAACCTCGCCTCCCGCTCCCCTTAAAAAACTTGCTTCCTTGGTCAAATTAACTTGAATTTAATTTTTGTGATATTACTAATTTTTCTATAAATGAATGTAAAAAAATGAACACGGTAAATTCGGAAGAAATTCACAAATTCTCACACAATGATTGGTGGAATTACGATTCAATTGAAAGCAAAATGCTTCACAAGTTGAACATTCTGCGAATGGAATTTGTTTTGTCTCTTACGCAAATCAAGGGGAAAAACATTCTTGATGTTGGCTGCGGTGGCGGAATTGCTTCGGAATCATTGGCGATGTGCGGCGGAAATGTTACTGGAATTGATGCCTCCAAACAGGCAATCGATTGTGCAATTGAACACGCGAAAAAAGGCGGTCTGAAAATTGATTATCACAATACCCCGATCGAAAACTTCCCGCAAAAAACATTTGATGCAGTATTTGCAAATGATATCATCGAACATGTGGAGAATCCCGCTCTGTTTTTACAGGAAATTGGAAAACGGGTGGAAAATAACGGACTTTTGATAATTTCAACAATTAATAAGAACATTTTTGCAACTATTTTTGCGAAATTTGCCGCGGAATATGTTCTGAATTTGGTACAAAGGGGGACTCACGACAACAAAAATTTCATAAAACCAAGCTTCATAACGCATAATCTTGAAAATTTCACCCACATAAAAACCCAAGGATTCTCATACAATCCCATCACGAAACAGCTATTTTTCGAACCGACCGCACTGGCAAACTATTTCATTGTTCTGCAAAAAAATGGAAATTGATGATTTGGTCAACAGGCTTGCGAAAAATCCGGGTTTGACGAGGAAATCTGCCTCAAAATTAGCGTTTTCATTCATAAGAAACAAGGCAAAAATTGCGGATTTCATCAAGATTTTCGAAAAAATCGAAAATGAAATCACAACTTGCAACAAATGCGGAAATGTGACTTTCAAGGATAAAATCGAGGACTTATGCACAATTTGCAAGAATTACAAGAGAGACTCAACCATCGCCTGCATTGTGGAGGACTTCGAAGACATAACAAATCTTGAAAAAGGCTTATGGTATAACGGTTCTTACCATGTCTTGGGTGGGTTGCTTTCGGCTCAAAAAGGAATGATGCCAGAAAACTTGAATACATCTCAACTGTTTTCACGAATAATTTCGGGAGAGGTTCTGGAAATCATTTTTGCAAGCACATCATCGTTCGAATGGCAGGCGACTATGCACTTTTTGGTGGAGGAAATCAAGAAAATCCCAAATGGAACTTCCGTCAAAATTACCGAATTTGCACACGGACTTCCAATCGGCTCTTCGTTTGAATACATGGATGAGGGAACTTTGCAAATTGCCTTTAGTGGGAGGAAAAGCGTCTAAAAATTATTTTTTTCAGCTACTTTTTCTTCGGGCCAAATGTAATTGCAGCGGCGTTTCCACCAAAACTTGCAGGCACAACAACTGATGCAATATCCCCGAGGTTCGCCTCAATTTTTTGCACGAATTCCTTTGCTTTTTCGGGCGTCCCCCTCTCGCGACCTTTCAGCTGGATGATAACCGAAACGCGGTGACCGTCCGTTAGAAATTCCACGATGCGTTTGAATTTTGTTTGGTAATCGTGTTCGCCGATGTTTGGCGTCATTTTGATTTCTTTTTGCTCAACTTTGTGTTGTTTGTGTTTGGCGTCGGCTTCTTTTTTCTTCACATCGTAGCGATATTTTCCAAAATCGAGGATTTTACAAACCGGCGGTTCAACATTTGGGGAGACTTCGAGCAAATCCAAGCCTTCGGAGCGCGCCTTGAGAACCGCTTCGCGAGTTGGCATGATTCCAAGCATTTCGCCGGCACTGCCAACGACTCTAACTTCTTTTGCTGTGATTTCTTCGTTTTTTCTTGGAATTTTTAATGACATCGTTGATTAAAATATTAAAAGGTTGAAAAAGAGTTTCCGCAGCCACATTTTGAGGTTGCGTTTGGATTTTTGATTGAAAAAAAGGCAGTCCCGATATCGTTTTCTTCGTATTCAAGAACACTGCCGTTGAGCATTTCAATTGCGGTGGATGAGACCAAAACTTGTGGTTTTTGAAGAACTTCGATTGCGGATTGTGGTTTTTGATTGGTGAGGTCAAATGAGTAGGAGAATCCGTTGCATCCGCCGGGATTGACGGATATTACGAGCGAAAGATCGCCAGAGACTATCTGTTTTAATCTTTCGCTGGCGTTGTGTGAGATTTGTAGTACGGACATATTAATCTTTTTTTTCACCAAGAAGATGCAGAAGGCTGACGAAAATGTTCACGAAATCGATATAAAGCGAAAGTGCACCCATGATTGCAACTTTTTTGATTGTTTCGTCATCAATTGCACCGGTTTGGTAGTGGTAATATGTTTCTTTGATTTTCTGAACATCATAGGCGGTTAGACCGGTGAAAATTAGAACCGAAAGAATGGAAAGAATGAACGCCATGCCAGTTGATTTCAGGAAAATGTTCACAATTGAAGCGATGATCAACCCAAAGACTGCCATAATCAAGAATGAACCAAATGCGGTTAAATCTTTTTTCGTTGTGTAGCCATAAAGCGACATTGCGGCGAAAGTTCCTGCTGTAACGAAAAACGCACGAGCGATCGAAGTTCCTGTGTATACAAGGAAAATTGATGAAAGGGAGAGACCCATCAAGGCTGAATATGCGTAAAACATTCCGCGTGCTTTTTCAAAGGAAAATGACTGAATTTTAAAACCAAGAACCAAAACCAAGGCAAATGGTGCAAACATTACAACGAATTTGAACGGACTTTGGAAAAGAAACCTTCCAAGTTCTGGCGATGCCGAAACCGCTTGATACAAAACAAATGCGACGAGACCTGTAATTCCAAGTGCAAGTGCCATTGATTGATAGACATAGACCATGTAATCACGAAGACCGGTAGAGCCCGATTGCGAAACGGAACTTGATGAAAATGTATTCATATGAGTGAGTATAATAATTATTATGGTTTAATATATAATAAGATTTTTGCGAATGTCAAGTTTTTTTCAAATTGGAATTTAGCGTGAAAACTTTCTCGCTTCCATATTTAAAACTCCAACTTTATGGTGGATTATAGTTAATTTTCCGCGTTATGTTGGGATTTCAAAATTTTTCGGTTTTTTATTTTTGTATCACTGTACTAGTACGCTATAACACCTCGAGATTTGCAAAAAGTCAATTACTAAAAGGGTTTGATGGATTTTCGCCATAAAATTTTGCCGTTCGAAATTTTCGCACATGTGATTTTTGTTATAGCGTACTAGTACAGTGATGCAAAAGTTGATGGCGAATTATATGTTGTATCGCACAACGAATGCACTCAAAAATATTCTGTTTGCGTATTTGTCTGGTTTTTGTGGGTCGTATCCGCCAAAAAATAGCCTTAGGCCAACATCGAAGGATTTATCATTGTAGAGTTTGGTTCGAAATGCAAACAGCGTGTCGTATATTCCATTCATAAGACCTTGCGTTGGCAATGGAAGGAAATCTGATTTTACAATCACCCGATGTTTTGGCGTAATTACTGACTCAATTTCAAAATTTATTAGTGGAGCAACAAGAAAACCATTTGAATGGAATGAATTACTTGCGGTAGTGAAATTAGCTTGGGCGTATCTAGCAATTAATGAACCACCAAGCTTAATTCCGCCACCATTTTTAAACCGCAGAACTTGACGATTGGCGGTTTCTCGTATTGAATGAAATTGGTAGTCCAATGTTGCAATTTCGCCTTTTGTGTAGGAGTCTCCTTGTGTGTTAAGATTTTCAGATATCGTGCCGGAATATCTTGTGTATATTGGCTGTAAAATTGTTCCAAAATTCCAACCGGTATCATTTTTTGACCACAACTCCAATCGCAGAGTGGCATCGTTTGATTTCCATCCACTTGTGGCGTTTTGTTGCTGATAGCCGCTGATTTCCATAGTGTTCGTATGCAAAACACCTGCCTCAATTTCAAAGCTTTTTGAAGATGCGTGTGATGCAAAGCTTACGCAGTTTATCACTGCAATTATTGCCATAATGCTAGTTGTTTTCACGGTATCAACATAATTAATTCAAGCAATTCTTTGAAAATCTTTTGCAATGTCAAGAAATTTTGTCAGAACTTGTCAAAAAACCATTGACGACCATTTGCAAATTCTCACTTGACAAATCAATTTTTGGTTGTCTTTTTGGTATAAATAATAGAAGACTTGTGGCGGGAAGAAAATCGTTTTTAAGCAGAAACTTAAGCGGGAAATTTGGCATTTTAAAACACGAAACATTTCCGGATAAATCCCTCTCTCATCGCTCAATCATAATTCCATCAATTGCAATGGGTGTGAGTGAAATATCCAATCTTCTTGAGGGTGATGATGTTCTTCACACGATTGATTCCCTTCGCATGGCTGGCGTTCACATTGAAAAAGAATCTGAAAAATGGCTTGTTTATGGCAAGGGATTGAATTCACTTTTGGAACCAAAAACGCATTTGTATCTTGGAAATTCGGGAACTTCAACCCGCTTGCTCGCAGGGCTTTTTTCTCCTTACGGGTTTCAATCGTTTTTTACTGGCGATGCCTCCCTCTCCAAAAGACCAATGAAACGCCTTTTCAAACCGCTCGAAAAAATGGGCGTGAACTTTAATTCTGCTACGGGTGGAACTCCTCCTTTTTCAATGGAAGGCGGAAACATTATGCCGATTCATTACGAAATGGAAGTTGCTTCGGCACAGGTGAAATCCGCAATAATTCTTGCCGCGTGCCAAATTCAAGGAAGAACGACAATTCTTGAGAAAGTCAGAACGCGGAATCACACTGAAAACATGCTTCAAGGTTGCGGAGGAGACATATCCGTCAATGAAACTAAAAATGGCGATTTTATCACAATCAACGGCGGAAAACAACTTTTGCCAATGAACATCACCATTCCAAACGATCCCTCATCCGCCGCGTTCCTAATTGCAACGGCGGTTTTGTGCGAAGGTTCAAATGTGACCGTTGAAAACATCTGCATTAACAAAACACGAGCAGGATTCTTCGACGCTTTAATCCAAATGGGAGCAAACCTTGAATTCACAAACAAAAGAACAATTTGCGGGGAGGAAATCGCCGATATCACCGCACAATATTCCCCACAATTAAAAGGAATCACACTTTCCGGCGAAAACTCCGCCTCCATGATAGACGAATACCCAATTTTATTTGTCGTTTGTG
This sequence comes from Rickettsia typhi, assembly GCA_945861605.1. Classification (GTDB taxonomy): domain Bacteria; phylum Pseudomonadota; class Alphaproteobacteria; order Rickettsiales; family Deianiraeaceae; genus CAJQOT01. Next base: position 7,175 of record CAMAVG010000010.1, on the reverse strand, counting down.
CCTTTGCAAATGGGAAATCTAACCTTTTTGGTCTTGAAGAATTGACGGCTAAGGAATCGAATCGATTGAAGATTATGGAAGAAAACCTTGTGAAAATCGGCGTTCAATGTAAAGCAAATTACGAAGATTTCTCCATTGAAATTGCTGGAAATCCGCTGTTGAACCCAAAATGCGAAGAAGAACTTCCAACACATATGGACCACAGAATTGCAATGTCGTGTTTTATTTCTGGGTTGAAATCACAAACCGGCATTACAATTGACGATGATTCCTACATCAAAACATCGTTTCCAAACTTTTTGGATATCATGACAAAACTTAACGCACAATTTAATTAAACACTATGAAAGATTCGACAAAAAAAGATGCAGTGATAGTCTTCAACAACGGAACTTACCTTCTTGGAACGGCGTTCGGGGCTGATGTTCAGGAGGTCTCCGGCGAACTTTGTTTCAACACAGCGATGACAGGCTACCAAGAAATTTTGACCGATCCCTCCTATGCAAAACAGGTGATAACATTTTCATTTCCGCACATTGGAAATGTTGGATGCAACATTCAAGACGATGAATCCACAACAAAGCCAACGGCACAAGCTGCAATTTTTCGCGAATACCCAACAAATCCTTCAAATTTCAGGGCGGAGGAATCCCTCGAAACATTTATGAAACGCAAAGGCATTCTTTCAATTTGCAACTTGGATACCAGACAAATTATTCAAGATATTCGCCTTGGGAACATTTCCCGTTGCATAATTTCCCGAAATGTGAACGATATTGAAAACCTTCTCAAGAAAATCAACGAAGTGCCATCAACGAAAAACCTGAATCTTGCAAAAGATGGTTCGTGTCAAAAGGCTTATAAATACTGCGAATCCACAAATGGTGTAAACAAAAAAGTTGCAGTGATAGATTACGGCACAAAGGAAAACATTCTGCGAATAATTCAAAATGCCGGAATGGAAGTTCATGTTTTTCCGTGGAATGTAAAATTTGAAGAAATTGCTTCCATAAATCCAAACGGTGTTTTACTTTCAAACGGCCCGGGAGACCCCCGCTCAACACTTCCACACACAAAGGCAACATTGGTGGAAATTTTGAAAAATAAAATTCCGCTTTTTGGAATTTGTCTTGGGCATCAGCTTTTAGCCTTGACACTAAAATGCGAAGTTGAAAAATTGGAACAAGGGCATCGCGGGACAAATCACCCCGTGTTTAACTATGATTCCAAAAAAGTGGAGATTACAACTCAAAACCATGGCTTTGCCGTTTTGGAAGAAAACATTCCATCGTTTGTGGAAATTACGCATCGCTCACTTTTTGATGGTATAATCGAAGGAATTGCGTTGAAATCCGGTGAAGAAGTTTCAATCGATGGCACTGAATTTATTTCAGGATATGCAAAATCGGTGCAATATCACCCTGAATCATCAGGTGGACCACACGATAGCCTCTATTTATTTGAGGATTTTTTTGAAATTGTGAAGTCTGGTGTGCAATTATGAATAGTTTCGTTTTAACGGGTTACATTTTGAAATGTGCAAAAAGGGATAAAATCTTCTTTTCAATGCTTGGAGCCCTAATCGTGGGATTTATCCTTTCGTGTTTTATCGGCTCAACTGCTGCATATGAACAGTCGCAAATGCAAATTGTTTATTCTTCGGGGATTTTTCGCGTGATATTCGTCTATGGATTTGCAATTTTCAATGCGTTTTTTATCACAAAAATGTTTCAGACTCGTGAAATTGAAACTCTATTAGCAGGACCAGTTCCACGGTCATCATTGATATCATCGCTTATGCTTGCGAATTTTGTCCTGATATCACTTCTTGTTTTGACGGTCGTCGTTCTGCTAAAATGCGTGTTTTTTGGCGTAATTCCAACAACACATTTGGCGATTTGGGCGGGAAGCCTTGTGTGTGAAACGATGATGATAATCGCAATAACAACATTGTTCGCACTTATGCTTGAAAATGTCACATCGGCGATACTCCTCACCACAATTTTCTACATAACATCGCGAATTATGGGCTTTGTTGTTTCCTCAATAACATTGAAAATGCAAGGGGTTTCAATTCAAAAAGTTCTGGAATTTCTGATAATCCCCGTTGCGGTTTTTTTCCCAAGATTAGACCTCTTCTCTCAATCATCGTGGTTAATTTACACTGATGCAATTCCGAATTTATCTATAATCGCAATGCAATCGCTTGTTTATATTCCGCTCATTTTCCTTGCGTGCGTTATTGATTTCAACAAGAAGATACTATGAAAATTGCAGAATTCAGCAAGGCAAAAATTTGGATAACAATCCTCTTTGTGGCTCAAGTTTGTGTGTGGTTTTCTTCTCACGCAATTAAACCAAAATACATAATCACGCCGTTCCCACCAACAAAAACTGAGATCGAAGCTATGAGTTTCGGTGATAAACAGTTTTTGTTTCGAATGCTTGTTTTTAAAATTCAAAACGCAGGCGATGCCGTCGGTCAATATCATAACTTCAGCGAGTACGATTACAAAAAGCTTCGCACTTGGTTTGAAGCCCTTGATGACATTGATTCTCATTCGGAATATATTCCATATATGGCGGCGTATTACTATTCAATCGTGCATAATGTTGAGAAATCAAAAGTCATTGCGGATTACATCACGCATTATGCAAGCTCCGATCCACAAAAACATTGGCGACTCCTAACCACCGCATTATACATTTACAAAACGCAAGTTCCGCACTCCAAACATGAGATATACGCAATTGGTGAATTGTTGTTAAAGCAAAAAATCCCAATGTGGGCAAAGGCTTTGGCGGCGTTTTTCTTGAAAGAGACCGGAGATGTTTGCGCCTCGTACGAGCTCATCATGCAAGTAACCGCGGATGATGAAATTTCCAGCGATGACAATGTTCAGGATCGCTTCCTCATTGAAACCCTGAATTCTAACATTGAAAAACTGAAAAATCGCGGGGAAAGCGTTGCAAGCGAATGTTCTGTGCGATGATTTTGAGAAATGGTGGGGGCAACAGGGTTCGAACCTGTGACCAAGGCGTTATGAGCACCCTGCTCTAACCGCTGAGCTATGCCCCCATGTTTTGTAACGGATTATTGCCCTTGTGCAAGGGTAAATCCACGAGATTTATCGTATTCATACAAGGAATACATTGAGGTTATCTGAAGATTTTCGTTTGCAATTTTATTTACAAGGTCAATTACTTCGGATTGCTCAATTTTGTTTTTTGCAATAAAACGACAGCACCAGTAATCCACTGTTTGTGTTGCGAATGCGGAGTTTTGCTCAAAATACATGCCGCGGTATGACATCATTTGGAATTTCAGCGAGCCACTTGTGAATTTTGAAACTTGCGCGTGGAATTCATTTGCGGATTTATTGCAGGCAATGTAAAGATCAACGCCAATTAATTCCTGATTTCCCAATGGGCGAACATTGAAGTTTTCAATCGGGTTCAGGATTTCAGAATTGAATTCGAAATCGGCAAATGTTTGTGCCTTGAATGTTTTTGGCGTATTTCCAAGGTTTGCAATCACCGCTTGTGCAAAGCCATTGGTTTCGACCAGAAATTTGCTTTTTGAATTGTGGAAATCCTTAGTTGCAACTCCGTCTTCGATTGTTTTCAGAAATGCGTTTTGGATGCGACTCGCAACTGACCCCTGACCAATGTGCGCGAGCATCATAATCGCACCGTTTAAAATTCCCGATGGATTCGCGGCTTTTTTGTTTTCCATTGTTGGAGCGGAGCCGTGGATTGCCTCAAACATTGAGTATCGTGAGCCGATATTTCCGGAGCCTGCAAGACCAACTGAGCCTGAAACTTCGGCAACGATATCGGAAATTATATCACCATAAAGATTTAGCGTGACGATTACATCGAAAATTTGCGGTTTGGCGGCGAGTCGTGCTGCACCGATATCGATTATGTAATGTTCCGTTTCAATTTGCGGGTATTCCTTCGCAATTTCATTGAAAATTCTGTGGAACATGCCATCGCCGATTTTCATGATGTTGTCTTTGGACATGCAAGTCACTTTTTTACGAGAATTTTTCACCGCATATTCAAAGGCGTAGCGAATAATTTTCTCACTTCCGGCGTGCGTCAAAAGCTTTAAAGTGCTGATTGTAGTTGGGCTTACTTGATATTCTACACCTGCGTAAAGGTCCTCCTCGTTTTCGCGGATAATCGTTAAATCCATTTCAGGAAATGATGTTTCGACGAATGGGGAGTAAGCGCGACAAGGGCGAACATTGGCGTAAAGACCAAGTGCTTTGCGAATTGTAACATTGAGGGATTTGTAGCCCGAGCCTTGTGGAGTCGTTATTGGTGCTTTCAAAAAAACGGGATTTTTCAAAATCGTTTTCCAAGAGTCTTCTGAAATCCCCGAAGAGCTTCCTGAAAGGTATGATTTTTCACCAACTTGAATTTCGTTTAATTCAATATTCGCACCTGCACTTTGAAGAATTTGAATAGTGGCCTCGGTTATATAAGGGCCAATGCCATCGCCAAATGCAACTGTAACAGGAACTGGTTTTGACATACTACTCAGCGTCAGTTTTTTTTACAATGTTGGAGAGGGTATCCGCAGACATGTTGAATTTTTGTCTGAATTTAGCAACATTTCCAACATTTTCGTTTATGTATTGTTTGTCTGACCTCCAAGCTGCGTGGTTGAAAATGTCAACCTCAAGAATCATTTTTTCTGATTTTGAATAACATGATGCAATTGGTGCGATTGAACCATCGAGCATTATGTATGATACTGTTTGTGTTGCTGGGTGAATATCTTTTCTTGCCATATAATTTCAATTAATTTGTTGTAGCTTTTTCCGCTGTTTTTGCCAAATGTTTTTTAACTTTTCTTCTGATTTTCAAAGCTTCAGCAGTAAGATTTGCTGCTTTTGCACTTAGAAGGAAGGCGTCAAGAGAACCGTGTTTGTAGATTGTTCTAAGGCCGCGAGTCGAGATTCTGACAGGGTAAGTTACATTCAAAATATCGCTTTTGAACGATTTTTCTTGAATATTAACCTTGAAATTACGGTTTGTTTTAATGTTGGAATGCGACACATTGTGACCAAACAAAGTTTTGGCACCGGTAACAAAGCAAATACGAGACATCTTTTTTTAAAAATCATTTTTTCAACCATTTTAGCAAAGTTTTAAATTGTCAAGTAAATTTATATTTTTGATTGAGGGGGTGTGAGAGTGAAGGGGCTTGACAAATGATTTGGAGTGTAGGAGAATGTTTATGTGAATTTTTATAAATAAGATGCTATGATGAACTTTATTAAAAAAACATATTCGGAGTGGAAACAAATTGACCCACTAGGTAGAATTCTAATTTGGATTGCACTTGGAATCTTGGTTGACGGACTCACGGGGTTTCATGTGATTAAATTTATATTTTATTCAGTATTATGTTTGATATATTTTGCCCTTTACCTTTTAATACCAGTGGCTATTGTTGCCACAGCACATGATGTTAAATAATTGAAAATATATGATAGAAGAATGGCAGAGTTTAAGAATAGAAATACTCAAAACGCACACAGTATTTATCCCAGTGTGTCCAAAAGAAATATTCACCGAATGTTCAAATATGTTGCTTAAATTCTCACAAAATAAGAGTTTTATCAATTCCCAAAGTATTTGTAACAATGGACTGAAAGACATAAAAGGAGCATCATTTACAATGAATGCACAACAGATTATTTCCAATGGAAAGATGACGAATATTTACGATGCTGAACAGTTATTAATTGATGATTTATGTAATTTGTGCCAAAGTATAGCAAATATCGTTCAGCGAAATGTATATTATCATATTAATTTTGATAAATACACAACAAGTTCTTTCAAAATAATCCCACAAACCAAAAACCCTTGACTTAACAAAAACGCATTAAATAAGATTAGGCTTATTTTTTATCAATACTTATGTCTATCAACGAAAGAATTAAAGAGCTTGGAATTGTTATTCCACAAGCAGCAAAACCAATTGCAAACTATGTTGGCGCAAGAAAAGTTGGAAACAGAATTTACATTTCAGGGCAATTGCCTTTGGAAAACGGTCAGCTGAAGTATCTTGGAAAGGTTGGAAAGGATGTTTCCGTTCAAGATGCCGCCAAGGCAGCGGAACTTTGTGCAATCAACATTCTCTCCCAACTTTCAGCGATCCTTTCTAACGATCTTGACTCAATCGATTCCTGCGTCAAGCTTGGAATTTTCGTAAATGCAGTCGCAGATTTTGAAGATCACTCAACCGTTGCAAATGGTGCTTCGGATTTAATCGTCAACATCCTTGGAAATGCAGGAATTCACGCAAGGGCGGCAATCGGTGTTGGCTCTTTGCCAAAGAATGTCTGTGTTGAAGTTGAAGGAATTTTCACTGTGAAACAGTAATTTTAACTTGACAGCCACCCATAAATAGTGTATTATTTGCTATAATCTATTCGCTGTTTATGGGCGTTATTGTTGGCGAGGGCAAAAACAAAGGTGTGAAATTTTTACCAACGACAAAAAGAATGATAACATCATATTCGCCTTTCACGGCACACCTTTAACCAAGAATGCCGCCGAATCGTTTCAGCAAATTGAAACTGGTACTCCAACAAAGCGAAGGGTTTATATGCCTTACACTGAACATTCCACTTCAACCATGAGCCGCAAGCGACTTGTAGAAGAGATGGATAAATATTATCAACTTACAAAAAAAGATTTACTTGAAGCAAGAACAATTGATGTTGTTGCACATTCGTATGGTCCAGTTAAAGCATTGGCATTTTTACACGCAATTGCTAAAGACAAAGAAAACGCACCAAGAATTCTTGCTAAAGTTGAAAACCTGCATTTGTATAACGGAATGATTAACATGGAATGGGATTCAAGCCATACATTTAGACACAATATTAAACTGTTTATTTTCAGAATTCGCATTTTCTTTGCTTCGCTATTGCGTGGGGAAGGAAATTATGAAACCCCAGATGTTGTCAAATCGCTAATTGACTTGAAAAGCGATATATTTAAACCAACAACTTTTATTGCGTACAACCCTGAAGATCTTCTTGTGGCGTCTTCAGAAGCATTTATGGAAAAAGTGCGGGGAATCTTCATTTAGGTGGCATTGAGTGCGTTGTTAAAAATGATAGCAACTTGGTGCAATACAATGGAAT
>CAMAVG010000009.1 GCA_945861605.1 Rickettsia typhi | reverse complement strand
AAAAAAAAATAAAAATATCACGCAAAACTATAATGAAGTTTTTGCACGCGAACTTTCAATTCTGGAAGCAAAAAACAATTTCTTTGAAATAAAACTTCACGCCCCGTTTTTCGCAAAAAAAGCCAATGCCGGCAATGTTTTGAAGCTTCAGGTCTTTGGTCGTGAATCAATTGCGATAACGATTTCAAAAATCAAAGGGGATACCATAACGCTATATCTTGAAAATTCCAACAAAAAAACTGCAAACATTATCGAATCCATTTCCAGCGGTCAGAAAATTCACATTAGCGGAATAAACTGCTCATCATTTCCTGAAATTCCAAGCGATTGCACGATTGTCGCCTGTGAAAGGTCTCGGCTCATTTTCAGCGAAATCTTCAAAAACCATAAAATAATCACCCCGCAGGAATTCATTGAGTGTTCTACTGTACTAGTACACTATAACAAAAATAAAAAAACGGAAAACTTTTTCATAGCAACCCACCCAAATTCTCTTCCCGATATTTCAAACTACACGCGGAATCACAACAGTGGAAGCGTGTTTTTGTATCAAAAAATGAACTGCATGCTTGGTGGCATTTGCGGAAGATGTATTAAACCCGACGGCACTTACGCCTGCATCGATAACATTATTGTTAAATAACAAACGATGCCACCCTTCTTGAGACTTCATCAAAATCAAACTCTTCGTGTGATTTCGTTCGAACAATTACACGAGTTTTGTAAACTTTCCAGTTGGATTCCTCGGAGAAGTCGTACTTACGAATTGAGTATTCGTCCTTTTTGTGAATTCGTTTATCCGTGTACCATATCGGTTTTTTTGTTCGTTCATGAATTTCAATATCAAGAATTGTCAACATTTCAGTTTTAGCCAAAGCATTTGAAAACCCAATGTTTAAACCCGCACCAACAGCCATTCCAATTGGCGCACCAAGAATCGGCATTCCACTTGCAGCACCAATCGCAAAACCGACAATCATTCCGGATGGGTCCTCGATTAGCTGGTCTATTGTCGTTTTTTTGTATTCCTCCCTTTCTTTTTCAGGTTTTGGCAATTGTTCAATGTTTTCAAACGATGTTTCATCCTGAATGATTTTTTCGTAATTTTTCGAAATAATTTCACCGTGGAATTTCGTTTTCACTTTCAGCAAAACATTTGCATTTGCGTAATTTTGGGAAATCTTCACGCCTTCATTTGTCAATTGACTAAATACAGCGGTGCGAAATTGTGGAATTGCGCCATCGATGTTTAGGAAAACGGTTTTGTCTGGAATGTCGAGGAATATCGATTGCGTTGTTGTTATTGCATTCACATGGCGTTCTTGTGACATATACCCGCACGAACTCAACAAAATAACAGCGATGGATATTCTAACGATTTGCAAAGTGTTCATCAATTTTTTTACCAATAATTTTCACGAAATGATCAAACTCCACATTAACAAGTCCATTACTTGCAACATTTAAAAGGGAAAGCGTCGTGTTATTCCAAGTGTGAGGAATGACATTTAATTCAAGAAGTCTTCCCTTAACTGCCATAATTGTAATGGATATGCCATCAATTGCAATTGAACCCTTCTTGATCAAAAACTTCTTTCCCGTATTGGAAACTTCAATCATAATTTTGTATGTATTCTGCGAATTTTCAATTGAAACAACCTTGGCGACTTCATCCACATGACCAAGGATAATATGTCCACCAAGTGGCGTTGACGCAAGCATCGCGGTTTCAATATTCACGCGATCATTACCGGAGAGCATCATCAAAGTTGTTTGCTTTAAAGTTTCCATTGAGACATAAAACGAAAGTTCGTTTCCCTCAATTTTTATGACCGTCAAACAACAGCCGTTTATGGCGATGGAATCTCCGATTTTCACATTTTCAACCTTTGCAAAGCGGATTTTAAGGGTTTTGCCATCCTGCGTTTGAACATTCCCCACAACAAACGCCGTTTGCTGAATTATGCCTGTAAACATTCATCATTTTTACTTATTCACCATAATAATTCCCAAGAAAAGATTTGTCAACGATAAATTCACTTGACAAATAAATTTCCAATGGTTTTGATTTGTGCAATGCACTCGTAGCTTAATCGGATAGAGCACTTGACTACGAATCAAGAGGTTGGGGGTTCGATTCCCTCCGAGTGCACCACTCTATTATCTCCATCCGGCACCTTTAACAAGCTTTGCAATATCACCATTATTATTTTGATTCAGAAAATCCACAACCGATTTCGTCCTCATTCCGTTTGTGTTGTTTCCGGTGGAATGCGTATTTGAAAAAATTAAACTTTGTTTTTGACACTCTTTTTGAAATTCAACGGAAAATTTACGCATTAATTTGGCTTCTTTGACATCAACACGCATCCGTAACCGTGGTCTTCTTGAGTAACACCTGTGCTTGACAGCATCGCTGAATATATTCAGAATTTGTTTCGAACCAAGAGTCTTAAAAGCATTTCTTGTGCGTAATGCACTTAAAACATTTTGTAATTTTTGTGTATCTTGTAATTTTTTGGTGTGTGAATTCGCAGTTTGCTTCTTCAGCTCCTCCTCCGCTTTCTTCACGAGGTCAAGCTTGCTTCCTTTTGAAATCTCACTCACATTTTGCAGAACCACACTTGCCCACGATGTAATTTCTTCTGCGACATTGGAAGAACCTTGTGCTTTATTTTTTCCTTGGTTAGCAAACACTTTCTCCGCCAATGTGTTTATTACATACAACGCTTCAATATCGGGGGCTGTGCATATGCCAAATCCCACATTCACCAGTTGATCGCCAACTTTCAAGCCATTTAGCCACTGCTTAACAGCGCCTTGATTTGAACATTCTTCGCTTATTATGGCGGTGTATGTCTCATTAGCATTAGGTTGGTAAGGGTTTGCTTTTGTACTCTTCAATATGCTAAGATCTTTTTCATCTAGCACTTTGTAAGGAATGATGAATGGTGTGTTTGGTCGCTTTGCCATTTCAGCGAATTGATAGCGAATCGTTCCAAGAAGGGCGTCTCTTTTCAAAGATTCACTAGATGCGAAATACATTGTATCAAGCGGCATAACATTTTTGCAATTTATAACACCTTTGGCTTGCCCACCGCCAGAATGTATACCGCCTGCACAGCCCGTCAAATGTGTCGCATTTGCACCAAAAACAGCAATGAATCCGCTTTTTTTTGTAAGTTTTTCTTCGTAACGACCTTGTCCATCAACAAACTTCACAACTTCTTGTGGAATTTTATCAACTCTACTTGGAGGGTTTCCCTCCCATACTCTGTATACTGCCATACCATCTAAATTTTATATTCACAACAATACCACACTTTTTTTCCAAATGCAAGGATTTCGTTCAACAAAAATAAAATCTTGACAATCCCACTTTTGCCCTTCAAAACCTTCCTATTGAGCTAGAAACTAATTTTTTTTGAGATATGTCAAACCTTATGAAAGGAAAAAAAGGCGTAATTATGGGCCTTGCAAACAAGATGTCAATCGCCTATGGAATTGCAAAATCGTTAATTGATAACGGCGCCGAAGTGATTTTAACATATCAAGGGGAAGCACTTTACAAACGCGTAATGCCAATCGCCGAAGAACTTGGCATTAAAACAGTAATTGAATGCGATGTTTCCACTGATGAAAAAATCGCCGAAACATTCAAACTCATTCACGAAAAAGAAGGAAACCTTGATTTCGTCGTTCATTCAATCGGATTCTCCGACAAAAACCAACTTCGCGGAAATTTCTACGACACAACCCGCGAAAACTTCACAATGACGATGGAAATCTCCTGCTATTCCTTCATTGCAGTTTGCAAATACGCACAACCGTACCTCAACCCAAATGCCTCAATGTTGACGCTTTCTTATTACGGTGCCGAAAAATACATTCCACACTATAATGTAATGGGTGTTGCAAAGGCCGCTTTGGAAGCTGCCGTTCGCTATCTTTCCGTTGATTACGGTAAAAACGGAATGAGGGTCAACGCAATTTCAGCAGGTCCAATCAAAACATTGGCAGCATCGGGAATTGGCGATTTCAAACTAATTTTCAACTGGATGGAAGAAAACACGCCGCTCAAACGCAACACAACAATTGAAGAAGTTGGTGGAACTGCTACTTATTTACTCTCCGAACTTGCCGCTGGCGTTACGGGGGAGGTTCTCCACGTTGATTCCGGTTACCATGTAATTGGAATGAAAATGGTCGATTAACTTATTAAACGAAGGGAATGTCTTACGCTTTTGGAATTGAAAAAATAAAAAAACTTCTTCCACACCGCTATCCAATGCTCTTAATTGACAGAGTCAAAGACATCGTGCGTGGAAAAAGCATTATTGCGATTAAGAATGTCACAGTGAATGAGGAATTTTTCAACGGACACTTCCCCTCAAAACCTGTCATGCCCGGTGTTTTAATCGTTGAAGCAATGGCACAAGCTTCGGGCTTGCTTGCCCTCGATACCATGGGCGATGATGTTACCGAAAATGCACTAGTATACTTCCTTTCAATCGAAAACGCAAAGTTCAGAAAACCCGTCGAACCGGGCGATGTCCTTGAAATTCACTCAAAAATCTTAACTAACAAGTCATCAATTTGCAAATTTGAATGCGAAGCATTGGTTGATGGCAAAAAAGTTGCAGAGGCAACAATTTGTGCAAAAGTTGTTCTGTAATTCATGAAAAACCTTAGCTATGAAGAATTCGTTGATAAAATCCAGAAATCTTTTAAGGATAAAAAATTCACAATGACAGCACAACGCGAAATAATTCTTCGCACAATTTATGATTCCGACGACCACCCCGACATTGACGAAATCTATATTCGCGCAAGAAATGTGGACAAAAAAATTGGAATTGCAACTGTATACCGCACGGTTTCAGCTCTTGTTGAAACGGGTGTCATTGAAAAACTGGATTTCAAAGATGGCAAGTCTCGTTATGAGGAATCGGCAACTTGCCATCACCACGATCACCTAATCGATGTCGACACCAACGAAGTTCACGAATTTTTCAACGAAGAAATTGAGAAGCTCAAACACAAGATTGCAGAAGAAATGGGCTACGAACTTGTTTACCACAGGCTTGATTTATACGGAAAGAAAATTGTGAAATAATGCAAAACCAAGGAAATCACACGCAAATCGCAACAAATTTCAAAGATATTTTTTCCGCAATCAACCACATAAGAACCACGCTCTCACATGGAAATGAGGTTTTTCTTTGCTCACATTCAGAACTGTCCCTCAAGCCGATTCAACGAATTTTGGAAGAATACACCGTCAATTCTGCTGTGATCGAAAATTTTTCCGAAGCAAAAAGCGGCAAAGTCAACATTTGCAAGTATTACACAAAAAAATCGTTCTCACACAAGAAAAATTTTTTCTTCACGGAAGAATCGATTTTTGGAAAAGTTGTCGTTTCGGCAAAAAAAAGGAAGGATATCGCCATCAAAAAACAAATGCTTTTGGCAAACGGCTTTGAAAAAGGAGACCTCGTCGTTCACAAAAAACACGGAGTTGCGAAATTCGAAGGGCTTGTCCTCATCAAAACCCAAGACCGCCAATACGATACCGCACGCTTGGTTTATTCCGGCGGCGATGTCCTCTATGTCCCAATTTTCAACATTGATATTCTTGCAAAATATGGAACCGTTCCCGATGGTGCAAGCATTGAATCGCTTCTTGATAAACTCACCGGTGGGAATTTTGGCACAAGAAGGGAAAAAGTTCGCAAGAATCTTTTGGAAATCGCACACAAATTAGTTGAAGAAGCCGCACGAAGAAAATCAACGGAGGGTTCCGCATTTTACGAAAACGAAATAACGAAAAAATTCGACGACCAATTCCTTTTCGCCCTAACGGACGACCAAGCCCTCGCAATTGAGGACTGCAAAACCGATCTTTCCGCGAATCGATTAATGGAAAGACTCATTTGCGGAGATGTCGGCTTCGGGAAAACCGAAGTTGCAATGCGCGCTTGTGCATTGGTGACTTTAAACGAAGGTTATAAAGGGCAAATTTGCGTTATTTGCCCGACAACGCTTTTGGCTCAACAACATTTTAAATCTTTCGAGGCACGCTTCCACGGCTTTAATGTCAAAATTGCGAAGATTACACGCACAACAACCGCAAAAGAACGAAAATTGATAATTCAGCAAATTAATTGCGGTGAAATCGATATCCTCATTGCAACGCACGCGGGCTTTAGCGAAGAAATTAAATTCAAAAACCTCGAGTTGCTAATCATCGACGAAGAGCAACACTTTGGTGTGGCTCAAAAAGAAAAAATGAAAGAACGATTCGCCTGCCATGTTTTGTTACTCTCCGCAACTCCAATTCCACGAACTTTACAAATGGGGCTTTCAGGAATTAAGGATATTTCTATAATCGCAACACCACCATTCGATAGAATCCTCCCGCAAACGCAAGTCATGGTTTTTGATTCAATGGTTATCGCAAATGCAATTGTTCGCGAAAAAGAACGAGGCGGAAGAACATTTTTCGTCTGCCCACGAGTTGCCGACCTTGAAGAGCAAAAAACACGAATTTTAGGAATTACCGGCGGAACTATCAGCGTTGGAATTGCACACGGGGGAATGCCTCCCGAAGATTTGGAAAATGTAATGGATAAATTCTACACGGGCGTTTACGATGTCCTTGTCACAACAAGCATTGTGGAATCAGGCATTGATATTTCCTTTGCCAATACGATGATTCTCTACCGCTCCGAAATGTTTGGACTTGCCGCACTTTATCAACTTCGCGGAAGGGTCGGCAGGGGCAAGGTTCAAAGTTTTGTCTACTTTATCGTAAAAGACATCGACCGCATGACCGAAAACGCAAAGCAACGCCTCAAAGCAATTTCTTCAATTTCCAGCCTTGGCGAAGGAATGAAAATTTCATTGAGCGACCTTGATATAAGAGGCTCGGGGAACATTGTTGGAAAGGAACAAAGTGGAAAAATGAACGATGTCGGCGTGGAACTTTACGAGCAAATGCTTAAAGAAGCAGTAATGGAAGTGAAAAATGAAATAATACCACAGGAGGAAGAATGCGAGATTAAAATCAACATTCCTTTTTTCATTCCCGAAGAATACATTCCGGATTTCTCAATTCGCATGCAAATATACCGCCAAATTTCCGATTCCTCATCAACCGAAGAACTTGCGATTATTCAAGATGAAATTCTTGATAGATTTGGTAAAATTCCTGAACCGATTTCAAACCTTTTGGAAATTGTGAAGATAAAAATCAATGCCAAAAAACAAAATATCACAAAAGTTGAGATCGGAAGCAAAGGCGTTGTTCTTGGATTTTCACCAAAGTTCGAAAAATTCGACGCAATCCTGCTAGCAATTCAAAAACAACCGAAGTTTGTCCAGCTGAAAAGTGCGTCGTCAATTTTGTGCATCAAAGAAGGTGAAAACTTCCTTCAAAAAACAAAGGAAATCCTGAAATGGGTTGAGGGTTTGAAGTAGTGTTTGCTACTTTTTGAACTCCGAAAACATGAGCTCCTCAATAACTCCACAAATTATGTGCCCAATGCAAATGTGACCTTCCTGCACTTTTGGGGTGTAGCTTGATGGAATATTTATTTGCTCATCGGCAATTTGACCGATATCACGCCCGTCAATGCCAAGCATGCCAACTGTTGTGATTTTCATTTTCTTCGCTTGCTCGAACGCTAACAGAATGTTTTTGCTTCTGCCGGAAGTTGAAAAACCGAAAAGCACATCACCTTGACGACCAATTGCCTCGAGTTGTCTTGAAAAAACACGCTCGTAACCGTAGTCATTTCCAATTGCTGTAAGGGCGGATGTATCGGTTGTTAATGCAATTGCGGCGAGTCCGGGTCTGTCAAAATTGAAGCGACTCACAAGCTCAGCGGCAAGGTGTTGGGAATCCGCAGCGGAACCACCATTTCCACAAAAAATTATTTTACCGCCAGATTTTAATGAATCAATGCAAGTGTTTGCGATTTTCAAAACATTTTCTTGAAATTTCTCATCAAGAAGAATTGCTTCGATTAAATCTTTTGTTTGAGAAAGTTCATTGCGAATGAATTGCATGGAGGCAAAATATTACTTTTGCTCTTCAGCTTCGCCTTTATCTTTGCGACCACGACCGAGGATACTCAAAATGAAAGTTTTTTTCGGGAATGAATACGCTGGATTTGCAGGCAATGATGTTGTGAAAATTGTTCTTCCAATACCAAATTTTTCAATATCAATCGTAATTTTTTCAGGAATAGCAGAAGATTCACAATTCACAAGAATATTATGAGCAGCAATGTTTAATTTCCCACCGCCTTTAACACCAACAGATTTCGCACGATTGATAACATCAACTGGAACAAGAACTTCGATGATTCCTTTAGCAGGAACTTCTTTGAACTCAATGTGAAGAATTCTTTCAGTAATTGGGTGGAAGTCGATTGTTCTTGGAATGACTGTGAATGTTTTACCTTCAAGCGATAATTCCAATTTTGTGTTGAGGAATTTGTAATCCTGAATTAATTTTGTAAATTCTTTTTCAGAAATGGCAATATGCACAACTGTACCATCTTTAGAATAAATTGTGCTTGGAATCAAGGCATTTTTTCTTAACGCTTTTGATTTTAAAGTTCCAAATAAATTTCTAGGTTGTGCCGAGATCATCTTGTAAAAAAAATATATTACCCAAAACAACAGCCAATAAATTTAAATGTCAAGCGGAAAAAATAATTTTAAAAAACGACAGTTATTAAACAAAGAACTTGACAAATAAAATATTAATATTCAAAAAAACAAAAAATTCGCATCAATATATTTATGGCAAACTACATCATTACACAAATAAAAAGCACAATTGGCATTCGTGAGGAAGTTAAACAGCATTTGAAATCCCTTGGTCTTAAAAAAATCGGTTCAAAATCTGTAATCAAAAAACTTCCAGCGTCTGAAGGTCTTGTTGGCAAAGTTTCACACCTAATTAAATACGAAGTTGTAGAAAGCTAGAAAATGTCTGAGCACCAATCCATCACAAACAACACAATCGCTGAAAACGCTCAAGTTCAAGAACAATTGGCCATTTCGCACGAATTTGAAACTCATAATCCGCATAATAGTCACGACCCTATGCACCAGTTTGAAATTCAGCCCGTTAATGGCTTTGAATGGAACTTGTTTGGCTTTGATATCTCAATCACAAATTCAACATTGGCAATGTTTGGGATAACATCTCTGCTCATTATCGGACTCTCAATCCTCGTCGCAAAACTAAGCATTATTCCAAACAAAAGGCAATCCACCGCTGAAGTTATGTACAACTTCATCAAGTCTCTCGTTTCCAACAACATACCATCCGGCGGAACGAAATTCACACCGTTCATCTTCTCCCTATTCTTCTTCATATTCACCGCAAACGCATTTGGTCTTCTACCATACGCCTTCACAATTACAAGCCACATCGCAGTCACAGCCGCACTTGCTTGCATAATATTCTTGATGAATGTTGTTATTGGAGTCTACAAAAACGGCCCAATCGGATTTTTCACCGCATTAATCCCGAGCGGTGTCCCAAAAGCATTCGCACCATTGATGCTAATAATCGAATTCTTCGCATACCTTGCCCGCCCAATCACACTCGCAGTTCGTCTTGCCGTAAACATGGTAGCAGGACACACAATGATGAAAGTCATCGCAGGCTTCGTCGCCTCAATGGGCGCATTTGGTCTTGTACCTGTTCTTTTCAACAGCGCATTGGTTGGTTTTGAGTTTTTCGTTGCAGGCTTACAAGCCTATATATTCTCAATGCTTGCTTGCATATACATCAACGACGCCCTATCGCACCACTAATTTATGAAAATCGCCATTGTTTATTCGTCGTTTTATCAAGGGCACGAACTCGAACTTTTAAAAAACGCACTATCATTTTTCCCGTCATTGCAATTAAGCGATGCAGAATTCAGCGAAATTTCAAAAACGGATTTCCTCCAAAACGTTCTACCAAGCAATTTTAACTCGATTTACTCCCAAGTTTCAATCACAAAAGTCTCCGGCGCAATGGAAATTCCACAAGTTGTCAACTGGCTTTTAGAAAAAAACCAATACACGGGAATTCTTGTTCTTGGGTGTGTTATCAAGGGCGAAACCTCACATTTTGAGCATGTCTGCGATGTTGCCATGCGTGGAATTTCCAAGCTGGCGTTGAAATATGGCGTACCGATTGCCAACGGAATTGTCACGACATACACCGAAAAAGACGCCATCGAGCGTGTTTCCGCAAACGGCAAAAACCTCGGTCTTAAGGCAATTCAAGCACTCAACGCCATGATTCACCTCAAAAATAAAATTAGCTATGATCATTCATAAATATCAAGCTCTTGGCAACGATTTCCTCATTTTTGACTGCATAAATTACCCAGAAAACGCCATATTTATGGAAAATCCCGCTTTTTTGGACTTCATCGTGAAGAAATCCGACCGCCGCCGAATTGGTTGCGATCAATTCATCGTCATGGCAAATTCACAAATTGCGGATTGCAAAATCGTGTTTTACAACGCCGATGGCTCCCGCGCGGAGGCCTGCGGAAACGGAACGGTTGCTGCGGGCGTTTATGCAAACAAGTTTTTGAGCAAAAATGCGGTCGCAATTCAAACGGATATGCAGGTCGTTGCGGTGGAAATCAACGGAAACGAAGCCACAATTGAACTTGATATGCCTCGCGATTTGGGGTTGAGTGAATTTGAAACGGAGCATATCGGGGGAAAGCGTGAGGCAGGTAGATTCATCAATCATATTTCTGTCGGAAATCCACATTGCGTGATTGTAAACTTTCTAAATACCAGATGGTCGCTAGATAGCCCATCATCTATTCAATTATTTTCGGCATATGGTAAAGAAATCGAAAACCTCACGCACATTTTTCCAAATCGCACAAATGTTGAATTCGTAACACAAACGGGCGAAAATAAATTCGACTGCTTCGTTTGGGAGCGTGGTGCCGGCAGAACTTTCGCCTGTGGTACCGGTGCTTGTGCTGTTGCTTTTGCTTGTGTAAAAAATGGACTTGCAAACCCCGCAAAGCCAATTGAAATCACGATGGCTGGCTCATTTATTTATGGTTCAGGCGTAACACCAATGAGGGTTCTTCTCAAGAAAAACACCGTTGAATTCACAAATTCTGCCTTTTTTGAAGGCGAAATTCATTGCTAAACGCCACTTTCAATAAGCATCGTTTCAACATGTTTACGAGATTTATCCATCGCAACTGTAACACGCACATGCTTTTCAAGCTTTTCCATAAAATCTTTAAAATGCACGCTTTCGTTTGAAATCCCAAGCATAAGGTTGTAGACTTCAGGCATGTTTCCAGCCTCAAGGCGTTGATGCGCTTGATACAGGACATATGAAGTGTGGTTGCCTTCGGGCGTGATATATGCAAAATATGGCATTACATGGCTTTTCAAATAGGAAACAAGCGGGTGATCGTTCGCATTTTCGTAGTATTGCCTCATAATACTTCTAACGACTTTACTAAATTTTAGCTCAAAGTATTTTTCCCCATAAACGGTTTGAATATCGGAGATATCGCTGACAATTTTTGAAAGAGGTGCATCATTTACAGCAAATGATTGCAACGCCTTGATATCAAACGCGATGTCAATGCTATCGCCACTTTTGATTGAATTCTCAAGCTTTGATGCTATCAAGAAAAACTTTGAATATTTTTCAGAATTTGCAGCATTTTTGTTTAAATTTTCAATCAATGATTGTAACTCTACAAGCTTTGCCTCGTGTAATTTCACCGTTTCTTGTAGGGAGGTAAGCTCCGCATTATTATTTTCCGAGTGACTATCCACAACATTTTGCGGAATAATTTTCACATTGGAAAAGTGTCGCGTTGTGAAATCATAGGCAAAAAGCACAACGGCAATGAAAATTGCTGAGTAAAATATTGTTGACGAAAGTTTTTTAATGCTAGACATACTGCGGTAAGATTATTGAAATAGTTTTGTTTTCAAAGTTGATTTTAGCATCATCACCAAGAAGATAATATTCAAGCTTTTCTTTATCATTTCTCACTTCGATATTCGCACCCGAGCCAAAATCCACAACATCAACAACCTTTCCAACATTGTGACCATTCTCATCAACAACATCAAAACCAATGATATCACACGGATAATATTCTCCATCTTCAAGTGGCGGAAGTGCGTTGCGATCAATCAGAATCTCAGTTCCAACCAAAGTGCGCGCATCTTCAATTGTTTTATGTTCCGCACTTCTTACAATGATATTTCCTTCATTCAGAACGCCCATCAATTCAACGGTAAATTCAACAAAAACGCCATTTTTTTTTATGAACAAGCTTCCAACGAAGTTTTTTGGCTCTTCAAACGAATTTGCATTGATTACAATATTGCCAAGAACCCCATGTGTTTTTGAGACATTCCCAAAGTGGATAAAATTTTTCATATTTTTACTATATTAGTTGTATTTTATTTCTTTTCTCCTGCATCATCTTCTTTACTTTCTGAACCCTTCCTCGATACAGCCTTATACGCATCAGAAACTGCGCTCGCAGCTTGTTTTGCCTCATCAACTGCTTTTTTAGCAAGATCCATAGCAGCTTTACCACCATTAAATGAAGCGGCACCAAACGAACTAACCGATGTTGCACCGGATATTTTATCAATAACGCCTGACATCTGCCCCGTAACGGTTTGTATGATCAAGAGCGTTATGATCGTACATACTGCCGGAATAAGAAAGCAAAAGAATATCTCCTTAAATGAGCTTGAGACCGGAAGGTCGAAAAGCTCGAGAATATATGGCACAGGGAATGCATACCAAGCTGGTTCTTTTATTTTTGCAAGAATGCAAGGAACTGGAACGGCAAAACCCATTATCGCACCCACTTTTTCTTTCTTGATTTCCTCAACGCCATTCTTGTTTTTTACATATACATACTTGCCATTTTCCATTACTGGGGTATCGTTTATAAAACCGGCAGCGGAATCTGGATAGCACTCCTTGTTTAATACATTTGGCTGTGGCACGCCGTTCACCATTGGTTGCGGCGATGGAGTAAACATTTGTACTTTTTCCGGACTTGGACCATAAAGCACGCCGTCCATCAACCCAATAACTGTTACCATCATAATTACAGCCATAACCGCTTGCACAACTGTACCCATTATTTTCGTTTGGTATTTCTCGCAAATTCCCTTTGTTTTTGAAAACAATGCCATCGGAACAATAAGCGGAGAGAGGAAGAGATAGAATGTTAGGAATAGTATCGCCGAAATGTAAATTTCAACAGCCACAAGAATTCCAAATGTGACAACTCCAACATATAATATCGCTACTCCGGAGACAAGCGTACCAACAATTGGAATGGGAATTAACATTGGCAGCGTTATTACTGAAAATATTGCAGGATACGATGATGTAGGAGAAATTCCCATATAGTTCGCGTATTTGCAGTCGATTGTATCAAAGAATGCAAGCATTCCCTTCCCTTGCGGGTACATATAAGGCTTGTATGCAGAACAGCCATCGGCGGCACCCGGCAATGCTTCAAATACAATTTGTGCAACAGTTGCCGGAATTGATTTAAGCATATCAAATGCGAAATCCTTCCAAGCTTCACCAATTGAAAAATAAAACACCAACCCAAATTTAACCGCAAACATAATAATTTCAGATTGCTTACCCATTCCATGTGCCATGACGATTTGATATCCATAGAAAATGAAGTATAGAATTAACGCCAAAATTACCGCGGGCTTGAAGTAATCCTGTGCAATTCCAAATGGAGTTCTTGGCATTGTCGCGCTAATATCCTTCGTAAATAAATTACGAAATGTACCATCAAGGCATTCCATCAGGCGTGAAGTCACGGGAAAGGCAACAAGAGACGACGAATTTTCATTTGTTACTGCCTGATTATAAAACAGTGGATCCATCAACATTTTTTCAGCAATCTTCGTTACCATTACATCGATCTCAGTGTTCAGTTGTGCGACTGACATGTTGTTGAATTTTGATTGAAATGCATTACTACGTGTGCCAGGCGTCCATGTTGCGCCAGGTGTCGTTGATGTCATTCCAACACTTACGATCATCTCCTTCATTACGATATCAAACTGTCGCATATCGATATCACTTCTGACTGTCGTTTTCTGTTTTTTGATGAAATCCGAGCGAATTAATTCAATGGCGTTGTTGTCAACTGTTGATTTCTTGACATAGCTATATAGCACATTCTTGATAACAGCATCGTAGATCATATCCGCAGTCACAGGAAGAGAATTACCATAATTCGCCACAACACACGAAGGCTCTGATAAATCGCAAAATCCGAGACCATTAATATTGGTTATATAACTGTTGAAAACGAAGAACTTTGAAAACTCTTTTGTGAGTTTCTGCTTGAGATCAAACAATTTAGGTTGAACCAATACGCGCGATTCACCCATTTGACCAACGCTCGCCGTGCATGCACCATCCACAAATGTTGGTTTTGCATTGGGATCCATTCCCGTTGCCGGCGGTTCAACAACTTGATCCAACTCCTCTTGTCCATCTGGACGAAAGTTAGATGTGGCGAGCAGGGGATCGTTCCACATTGCACTTGCAAGTTGTCCGGAATTAGCATTGATAAATTTCTTAATATCCGTTCCTTTTTTCAGCTCAAATTGAGATGTTAGCTGACTGACTGCCGCTGTGCCTTGAATTATCCAACTTTGTCCCTCAGGTCTTTCATAGCTCGCCATATTAAGATTTCCAATGATTGCCAGCATTTTATCACGAAATGGAGTGTTGAAACTGCCGGGGATGTTGTATTTTTTAATAAAATCAGCGCGAATGAGATCAATTTGTGTGCTATCTATTGCGCCCTGTGTAACGATTGCGGGCAGTATTCGCTTAACAAATATGTACTCATAAATTCTCTCAGGCGTCATCTCAAACATATAGTGCATAAACATACAATCGTCACTTGCTTTACCAGTTAAGTCGCCATCTCCAAACCCCTCTCCAAACCGAAGTAGAGCATTTTTTCCATTAATTCCATCTGGATCTGAATCTCTTACAAACTTGCATAACATCCCATTGGTTTTACCAACAGCAGTACTATTGGTATTGTGTATTTTATACGTCATGTTGTTGTCATCAAAAAAATCTCCCATCTTTTCGGCGATGATCGCCTGAAGTTGCTGCTGTGATGATGGCGTCCATATCCTCATGCTTGTGGAGTCAGCGTGAGCATTACCAACACACGCAAGTAGAGCTAATGCAAAAAGAATTATTGTGCGCAACATAAATAAACGGTCGTATTATTTATGTTGTCACGGCAAATAAATAGAAAATCAAGTGTTTTCTGCTTTTCAGCAAGTGTGCATGGCAAGTTTGAATCCACCAAGCTTCGCACAACCGTTTCACTGTTTTCTGAGCAATAAAATTCGCACAATTGCGGCGATGCTAATTACGCACCAAGTAGATTCCAAAACCAACGCCGGCAAGTTGAAGTGAGATGTCAACGACAAAACAAGCAACATTGAGCCAACGCCATTTAAAACCTGATACAAAATTCCAACTTTCAAAATGCCAAAACTTGAAAATAAATAAGCGATGATTGTGATAATTGTGCCAACAAGCCCAAGAATGTTGAATATGTCCATATATTAAATGAAGTTATAGAGTGATGGTATCGTAAGAAAGGGAGTTTGTCAATGAATAACTTTGCATAGTAAATTATTCGCAATTGAGAATTTATTTTAAAAAAGACTTGACACGCCCCCAATTTTGGTGTATAGTTAAGTACATTAACAACTAGTTAATGCTTCATAAAGCTGTTTTTGGAAGTGCTTCGCGGCACTTCCTACCATTTTTCAGCCTTGATTACACATTTCCATAAACAACTTTCGTTGCAACGCCATTGAGAAGATTCGCCAAATAGTTTTGCACATTTTCAATTGTGATAGCTTCCACCTTTGCGATAACCTCATCGCTTTCAATGTATTTCCCAAACGAAAGAAGGTTTGAAATTCCTTTTTGTGATCTCGAACTCGTGCTTTCATTTGCAAATAGGATTGAGGATTTGTACTGCTCAAGCACTTTTGCAAGTTCAAATTGAGAAATATCCTTCGTTGCTCGTGCAAGTTCACGCGGAAGGGCTTCCTCCAGTTTGTGAAGGCTTTCAGGCGAGGTTCCTGAATAAATTGAAAACATTCCGGAGAATTGGTATGCCTCATAAAAACATGCGATTGTGTAGCACAGTCCCATTTTTTCACGGATTTCTTGAAATAAACGCGAAGACATTCCCCTTCCAAGAACCGCCGAAGCAACTGATGCGATGTAATAATCCGGATGATTAAACGGAATTGTTTCAAAGCCCATAACGAATTGTACTTGCGTCAGTGAATTTTTGGAAACAATGTTTTCACCGCCGATGTATTTTGGTTGTAAAACACTTTGTGAAACATTGCGAACTTGCATTGTGGAAAAATACTTTTCGGCTAAATCGAAGACTTTTTGCGAATCAACATTTCCCGCAACTGAAAGAATGAGGTTTTCCGGAACATATTGCGAATGAACAT
This sequence comes from Rickettsia typhi, assembly GCA_945861605.1. GTDB lineage: Bacteria > Pseudomonadota > Alphaproteobacteria > Rickettsiales > Deianiraeaceae > CAJQOT01. The sequence continues at coordinate 1,718 of CAMAVG010000009.1, read as the reverse complement.
AGTGTTGTAAATCTTTTTTCTGAAACGCTTTGATGTTCTCCTCCGTTCCTAAAATTGTTCTTCCAAATGGAGTATCGCCAAATGCTTGTTCTTTGTAATAATCAAAAACGACATCGTCTGGGGTATCCAAAGTTGCTGCAAGTTCTTGCAAAATTACACCGCGTTCGCGTTCAAGTTCAACTTCATCAAATGTTGAATTCAGCAAAATATCAGCAAGGATATCAACCGATTTTTCAAGGTGAGTATTGAGAGATTTTATGTAATAGACGGTTTTATCGTTGCTTGTAAAAGCATTCATTGAACCGCCAAAGCAGTCAACTTCATTTGCAATTTCAAATGCCGTACGCTTTTCCGTTCCCTTAAACGCCATGTGTTCAAGAAAATGCGAAATCCCGTTTTGTTCTTTTGTTTCGTTGAAGCTTCCGGTTCCGGCACCAATTGAAACAGTGCAGGATTGGACATCGCGCATTTCATCAACAATTATGCGAAATCCGTTTTTGAGTGTGTGTTGTTTTATCATGTTTATGAGATTAAATCTTTGCTTGAAATGTTAATAAAATTTGGGTTGATTCTACTCGAACATGGTCCGTTTTCGTTGCTTACGCATGGGGATTTTAAATCGCCTTTTTTATTTTTACCGGTGAGCTCCTCCTTATTCGAACACGACGCGGCGAACATTAGCGAAGCAATTGCGATGATTTTAAGAAATGTTTTCATTGCCTACTTAAGAAAATATTATAACTTTCAAGTTGAATATTGATAAGGTGTAATGTCAACAATTATATCAAAAAATTTATTATGAGTTATCGGCGATGTCGTCCCAAGGTTTTTTTTCAAAGTTGCGAAATATTTGCGAGTTTTCCCTGAATAGCGTGTAATCGTAATATTTTTCACGCATAAATAATGTTTTTTTACGATACCCAAACTCTTTTCTAACCAATGCAAACCCAATAACGCAAAGGCATAAAATTGTGCAAAAAATTATTGACATAACAAATAGTATTGCAAAAATTACATTCATAAATTTCAAAATAAGTTATGGATATTACAGCGTCTTTGTGGAAAATCAAGGAATCATTGCAAAATGGAAATTTGTGCATTTTACCAACCGATACTATCCTCGGGCTATTTTCTTCGACGAGCAATCTCCCAGTTGAAAAAGTTTTTTCCGTAAAAAAAAGAAGCTTTGACAAGCCTCTTGCAATATTCCTTCCGGATATTTACGAAATTGAAAAATATGGAATTGAGGGCGAGGAATCACGCACATTTGCAAAGAATAATTTACCGGGCGCCTACACAATTCTGTTAAAGGCAACGGATTTCGCAAAGCAAAACCTTTCACCGCTTTTGATCTCAAACGACGGAAAAATTGGAATTAGAATTCCAAACAATGCGGATATTTTGCAACTCACGAGGGAGGTAATCGTGTGTGGAACGAGTGTCAATGTCTCCGGTGAGGATTTTGCAAAAGAGGAAAACATTCCACAAGAAATCGCAAATTGCGTTGAATTTTTACTGAAAAACGAGAATACTCCACAAAAAATGGCGAACATACCTTCAACGATTATCGACTTTTCCGGCGAATCCGCGGTTACTCTTCGCTAAGAAATTCTTGCACTTTTTCAAAAATTAATTGAGAAAGTGCCTCTTTGGAGCATTCAAATGGTGTTTCGCTTTCCTTGGTTATTATCACTCCATTTGTGGAATTTTTCCCAAAA
>CAMAVG010000008.1 GCA_945861605.1 Rickettsia typhi | reverse complement strand
TTTAAAAAATAATGTTTTAAATCTGATTGGTCTCGCCATTTTTTCATAATTTATTTTACTTTTCTCATTCATATACATTTAATTAATTGTCAAGCTTCGTATGTGAGGGGATAATTACCAAAAATTAGCAAAAAAAATTCTTGATTTTTTTAAAATGCGGAACTGTAAGAGGTTTTAAATTATTTTTACAATCAGTGAAAAAGACAGACATACTTTCAAAAGAAGTTCAGCATATTGATATTAAATCGTTTGATGCGCGCCCAATAATTGATGCAATGGCACATATGTCATTTTCATCGCGAGACACAGCCAAGGCCGCCGAAATTTTAAATCTTATGGTTAATGATAAAGAATGTTCTGTAATTTTGACGCTTGCCGGCTCAACTTCTGCGGCTGGTTGTATGCAAGTTTATTACGAAATGGTGAAAAATAACATGGTTGATGCAATAGTTTCAACGGGTGCGAGTATTGTCGACATGGATTTTTTTGAAGCACTTGGATTCAAACACTACCACGGTTCTCAGTTTGAGGACGACTCAAAACTTCGCGATCTTTACATCGACAGAATTTACGATACCTACATCGATGAAGAATCTCTTCAAAAGTGCGATTCCACGATCTACGAAATTGCAAATTCCCTTGAACACAGACCATACTCTTCGCGTGAATTCATTTATGAAATGGGAAAATGGCTTGCAAACGGCAATGCGAAAAAGGAAAATTCACTTGTGCAACTTTGTTATGAGAAAAATGTCCCAATTTTTTGCCCTGCATTCACGGATTCCTCCGCGGGGTTTGGTCTTGTGAAACATCAGGTTGATAACGCAAAGGCGGGGAAATCATATATGAGCATTGATTCCGTTGCCGATTTCCGCGAACTTACCGATGTAAAAATCAAGGCTGGAACAACAGGATTATTCATGATTGGCGGTGGTGTTCCAAAAAATTTCGTGCAAGATACCGTCGTGTGTGCTGAAGTTCTTGGTGTTGATTGCGAAATGCATAAATATGCCGTGCAAATTACAGTTGCCGATGTTCGTGACGGTGCATGCTCAAGTTCTACTTTAAAAGAAGCTTCATCGTGGGGAAAGGTGCAGACTGTCTACGAGCAAATGGTTTTTGCTGAAGCGACAACGGTTGTTCCGATGATCGTAAGCGATGTTTATCACCGTGGATACTGGAAAAACAGGAGTGCGAAGGAGTTCAACAACCTCTTTAAAAGATAAACTTCAAAAGTAAAATATCTAAAGTACAACTTTTAAAGTTATTATGGCTTCAAACTATTTTGGGAAACATTTCAGGTTCACAACTTGGGGTGAAAGCCATGGTCCTGCTATTGGCTGTGTAATTGATGGCTGTCCTTCAATGCTCGAACTTTGCGAGGACGATTTTACCGGTGAAATGTCCCGCAGAAAACCGGGGCAAAGCAAGTTCACAACTCAAAGAAACGAGGACGACACCGTCAAAATTCTTTCAGGGGTTTTCGAAGGAAAAACGACGGGAACCCCAATCAGCTTGGTGGTTTATAATCAGGATCAACGCTCGCAGGATTACTCCGAAATTGCAGCAAAATTTCGCCCAAATCACGCCGATTTCACATATTTTGAGAAGTACGGAATTCGCGATTATCGTGGTGGAGGCAGGTCTTCAGCCCGCGAAACTGCGATGCGAGTCGCCGCTGGAGTCGTCGCCCGAAAAATTCTTCCACAAATCGAAATTTACGCATATATCACGCAAATTGGCAAAATTTCCATTCCAAAACACGATTTCTCGAAGGATTTCATCAACGAAAACCCATTTTTTATAGGGTCAAAAGAAGGCGTGGCAATTTGCGAAGAATACCTTTTAGACATTAGGAAAAGAGGCTCTTCAGTTGGTGCAATTATCGAAATCGTGGCAAAAAATGTTCCGACGGGACTCGGCGAGCCAATATATCACAAACTCGATTCCCAAATCGCACAGGCAATGATGTCCATAAACGCCGTAAAAGGGGTCGAAATCGGGCAGGGTTTCGCCTGTGGAAGCGAGGAGGGTATTGATGTTTCCGACGAAATGTCATGCAAAAATGGTGAGATATTTTTTTCAAATAATAATAGCGGCGGCACTTTGGGTGGAATTTCGTCCTCGCAAGATATCATCGCGCGCGTCGCAATTAAGCCCACGAGTTCAATCCTGCACGAGAAAAAAACCATAGATATTCACAAAAATAACACAACAATTTTCACAAAAGGAAGGCACGATCCCTGCGTTGGAATTCGCGCCGTTCCAGTCGTGGAATCAATGATGGCCTGCGTTTTGGCGGATATGTTCTTGCTGAATCGAAACTCAAATGCAAATAATTTTTAAAAAATGATTATCAACAGTCTAACATCTTTTAGATTTATCACGGCATTTATCGTATTTTTATTCCATTGTAATATGCACCTTCATTGGAGGGTTGGCATAAACTTTATTGATAAATTTTTTGAACACGGTGCTTCGTTTATGACTGGATTTTTTGTTTTATCTGGGTTTATTATGACTCATGTTTATCAAAACACAGATTTTACCAAAAGAATTAATATCTTTAATTACTATATTAAAAGGTTTGCAAAGATTTATCCCGTATATATCCTTGCAACAATTTTATATTTCTGTATTTTTCATAACTGGAGTGGTTCTGAATTTGTTCGCATAATTGTTAACGATATTTTCCTCACTCAAGCATTCTTTGCTTCAATGTTCAATCTTGGAATGAATGGTGGTACTTGGTCTTTAACGGTGGAAATGTTTTTATATTTTCTATTCCCATTTTTAATGATATTGCTCAATAAAAATGGAAAAATCAGCTTAATTTTAGGGGGGGGGTACTGCACTGCTCGTCACCATCAATGTTACATTAAATCAAGCGGATAATATATATAGCAATCCGATTTGCCGTATTCCAGATTTTCTAACTGGCATTGGTTTTTATTTTCTACTTTCTAAAGAACGCTTTAATAAATACTCTCATATTCTTGCAATTATTGCTTTATTTGGCGTTTGCATTGCACTTGGAAGTGGAAAATATCAATATATGAAAGGTCAATTTCTAGTAGCGCCACTTTTTGGTATATGGATCGCATCAGTTTTTTATTCAAAAAGTAAAATATATAACAATAAAATTATGGTTTATTTGGGAAATATTAGCTACTCTTTTTATATATGGCAGTTTGCGGCAATAGAATTTGGTCGATATATAATAAAAAATCATAACTCAATTAACCTGCATTTACTTGTTTTGCTTTGTTTGGCGGTTAATATTGCTATGTCATCAATTTCATATTTTTGCATTGAAGAGCCTTTTAGAAGGCTGATTTTAAAATTAAGCAAAAAAATAACAAAAACACTTGACATTTAACTTTTCCACTGTTTAAAAATAAAAGTCGCTTAATGGCCCCTTCATCTAGCGGTTAGGATGCCACCCTTTCACGGTGGAAACACGGGTTCGATTCCCGTAGGGGTCACCATTTTTTTTAAGAAAATGACTAAAATATTTTTTTATTTTATACTTGACATTTAATTTTCACAGTACTATAGTAAAAAAATTCTTCAATAAATTTTAAAAAACAAATGGAATTTTCTGCTTCCAGTGGCTTAATTCTAAAAGCCCTTTCGCGAGTTATAGGCGTGGTCAACAAAACTGCAGTTTCCGAATATTTATCATGCGTGAAAATATCTGTGAGCGATCAATTCATGGTTGAGGCAACAAACATGGATGTCGTCGTTTCCTCTTGGTTCAGTCTCGAAAATGTCACAAAAAAAGGCGCAATTTGCGTCGACGCTTACTCACTTTTTGAAATTATCAAAAAACTCCCAAAGGATAGCCAAATCAAATTTTCCCTTGAATCAAACGATGATTCCCTACAATATCTAACAATTCAGAGTGGAAAATCCAAGTTTGATATCGCAACTTTGAACCCTGAAAATTACCCTGAAACCCTTGTTACGATTAAAAATCAAACGATTTCAATCCCACGCGAGGACCTACTTTTCCTTGTCGACAAGGCAAAATCTTGCATATATTCAAATGAAACGAGGTACAACATCAACGGAATGCTCATGAATTTTAGCAAAGATTCCGATAAAATTTTTGGAATTGCGACCGATGGTCACCGCCTTGCATACTCATTCGTCGAAAATTCTTCGATTTCAGAAAACCAAAAAGTGACAATTCCACGCAAAATTGTCCTTGAATTGAAAAAAGTCCTTGATTCCGAAGACGGGGCAGTTTCGATCGATGTTTCGCCTTCAAAACTGACATTTAATTTTTCGCAATCGCGTCTTACGACTAAACTCATTGACGCAGAATTCCCTGACTACGAAAGGGTTATTCCAAAGGATTACACCCATCATTTTGCCGTAAATACGAAAAATTTCTTGAACGCAATCGACCGCGTATCATCGATTTACTCAACCGGCACAAGCGAAATTGGTGTTCGACTAAATGTCTCATCAACTGCCGTCAAAATTACTTCAACGAAGGACATAAATCGCTCATTTGACGAGCTTCCAGCAACATTTACGAAGGACGACGAAATGCAAATTATGTGCAATTTTTTGTATATCAAGGAAATTCTTGCATTGGTTGACTCGCAAGAAGTCCATATTTTTGTCAAAGATTCCAACTTCCCAATCATAATCAGGGATTCAGAAAATCCAAATTTCTTTTATGTAATTATGCCTATGAAAATATGAGGCAAATATTCATAGGCTCGGATCACGCAGGCTTTGAGGTCAAATCGTTTCTTCTCGAATACCTCTCACAAAAATATCAAGAATTTAATGTGGTTGACTGCGGAACTTCAAGCTCCGAAAGGACAAATTACGCAATTTACGCCCATAATTTGTCGAAATCTCTGCAAAATTCTCAAGAAAATCACTGCGGAATTTTGATATGCGGTTCCGGAATTGGCGTTTCAATCGTGGCAAATCGCTACAAAGGAATTCGTGCCGCACTGATTTACAACGAAAAAATTGCCGAACTTTCAAGACAGCACAACGATGCAAATGTCGCATGCTTTGGTGCACGATTTTTCTCCGTAAATGAGATCAAAGACATGGTCGAGATATTTCTCTCAACGCCATTTTTAGGTGGAACTCACTTAGAGAGAGTTCAAAATATCGAGTCTCTATAAGGCTTTCTTTGGAGGCTTCTCGTAAAAATTACAAGAATTAAATGTGATGTCGTATCGCTTGTCTTCGATGACATTGATCGCATTTTCTTGAATTGGAACCCATTTTTTGAAAAATTCTTCGCCATCTCGCATTGCTTTGACGAAGACGAATTCTTGATTTTGCCCATTGTGGAGGCATTTTGTGATTAAAATCGAGAGATTTTCGGAAATAATGAAATTTTTGTTGAGCGATGCCTCGTATGTACTTTTTTTTGAGTACATTTTATCAGTGATGGCAATGATTACCTTGGTTTCGAGCGGTTTTGGCACTTCGAATTGTTGCTTTTGCTTTGCGTGTGAGGCGGCGTGTGCGAAAATACAGAAAAATAACAAAAAATGACGCATTTTCCTTGAAAAAACTTTATTGATTACTATGCTTGTAAAACTAAAAGTCAAGAAATGTCTATTTTTTTCATCGCATCGCGTTATTTGCTTTCCAAGAAATACAAGAATTTGCCGTCTTTTTCCGTTTTTTTGGCATTTTTTGGCATTTTTTTAAGCGTTTCGGTGTTGATTCTCGTGCTTTCTGTCATGAATGGATTCAAGGAGGACTTCGAAAAGTTGATAATTGGCACGCGTCCGCACATCACGATATACCCAAGCGGGAAGTCGTTTGAAAATACGGCGAGTATTCTTGAAAATGTAAAAAAAATTCAAAACGACGCTCAAATTCAGGCAAAAACGGAGATAACGACGAACGGGCAGGGTGTTTTGGTTTTTAACGAAAAAACTTCGGGCGTGATAATCAAAGGCGTGCAAAATTCATATTTTTCGCGGGAGACTCTTAAAAATACCATCGTAAACGGTAGTTTGAAAAGCGGCGAAGTGGTTATTGGCATTGAAATTGCGAACACTTTGGGCATAAAAATTGGCGATGAAATTACAATTCTATCGTCCAAAATGCGGAAAACTCTTTTCGGGGAAACGCCGATTCATAAATCGTATAAAGTTTCGGGTTTTTTCAAGGTGAATATGTATGTCTACGATTCCAGCATGGTTTATATGGATGTTCAAAGTGCAAATTCCCTGATTCTCAGCGACGATTCCAACACCGCAAACGCAGTTGAAGTTGTACTTCAAAAGCCAAACTTAATGGCGGATTTGTACGAGAAAATGGTTCAAAGCCCTTTGTTTTCAACGAATTACATAACGAATTGGAAAAATGATAACCAGTCGTTTATCAACGCAATTGCCACGCAAACTTCGGTTATGTTCCTAATTTTGAGTCTATTCCTGATAATATCCAGCTTTATAACATTCTCGATGCTGTCATCCGTCGTGAATGAAAAGCGTCGATCGATCGCGATTTTGCAATCTTTTGGGTATTCTTCAAGCGATGTCATCAAAATATTCATCACATTTGGTGCGATGATCGTCCTTCCGGCGGTTGTTTTGGGCGGAATTTTTGGCTGTACAATTGCGATGAATATTGAGAATATCAAAAATGCTTTAGAGCAAGCGAGCGGAGTGCGTATATTTGATGCAGCCTACTATTTTCTTTCATACATTCCATCGGAAATTCATTATGGAAGCGTTGTAAAAGTGTGTTTATTTTCTCTTCTTCTGGCGATTTTTTCCGTTGGAATACCCGCTGTAAGGTCTGGGCGGATATTGCCTCATGAATCATTACGGTTTGAATAAGTTCTTGGATGATTTTTTTGCGTTTTTCTGCGTTTGTTCTTGTTTTTTTCATAAAGTTTTTAAATAAATTGCACGCCTTTGCCAATGTCGCACTTTCTTCTCCACTTTTTTTGGTCGATAAGTGCCACATCCGCCTTGCGAATTACGAAATCCGGCTCCAATTGTGCAAATTCACACACTGTGCGAAATTCCTCGTTGTCGATGTTCATCCAATTTTTGGCGTTTTTTCGTGCCATAATGTCCTCTCCGCGTTTGGATTGAGTCAGTCTGTCAAGAATTGCTTGAAGAATTACTGCTCTCCAAAGTGAAACTTCCGGTGTTAGTTTTTCCTGCATATTGCGTGAATTAGTTCGAGAGTCTTATAATTCGCCATTTTTGAAAAAGGAAGAGCAGGGCAGTCACTAGTTCTAATGACACAAGAATTGGTGACACAAAAACCCGTTTTCCGCATTCACTTTGTGCTTTATTTCAAAACTGTTGTCACAAGGATTTGGGACAAAAAAATACTTCTTGCATTGTGTCAAAAAATGTGCTATACTTGGGTTATAACAAAAACTAATTAATTTAATTTTATGCAAACAAGACTATCGGAGAATTATGTTAATACCATTCAAAGCATTCTAGGTGATAATGATCAAAGAATTCAAGAAGCAGTTCGTGGAATACCCAACTCCAATCTTCTTTATCATGCAACACCTGAACAACTCACAATTGCAATTCGCGATAATCACCAACATGTGAATTTTCTTCGCGAGACTATAAAATCTTATGGTGTTATTCAAACAAATGGCATAGTGAATGATGATGTCACAAATGTATTGGCAGTAATTGCAGAGAACATAGAAATTCAAGTTGGGGAAATGAACGCTATGACTGCCGCTCATTCTCGCTAAAACTCAGGCTTGACATTTCCCGTTTTGCGTTTAGAATAGGCAAACTTTTCGCCAAAAAATGAACGATAAACTCATTCTTAAATGCAGATCGGGAATCAAGGAATTTTCTTCACGCCTTTTGATCGGCACCGGAAAATATGAATCGTTTGAGCAAAATCGCGATGCTTTGGTCGCGTCCGGTGCGGAAATTATCACGGTTGCTGTGCGAAGAGTCAACATTGAACAGAAAAATCAGCCACTTTTACAGGATTACATCGACCCAACAAAATACACATACCTACCAAACACCGCAGGTTGCTTCACAGCGGAAGATGCAATTCGTACACTTCGCCTTGCACGGGAACTTGGCGGTTGGAATTTGGTAAAACTTGAGGTTCTTTCCGATCCAAAAACACTCTACCCAAACATGATTGAAACCCTTCGCGCGACGAAAATCCTAATTGAAGACGGCTTTGATGTCATGGTTTATTGCACGGATGACCCGATTCTAGCACGCGAATTGGAAAGGCTTGGTGTTGTTGCAATTATGCCACTTGGTGCACCAATAGGTTCCGGCCTTGGAATACAAAACAAGCTGAACATTAAATTCATCGTGGAACAATCCTCCGTTCCGGTTTTAGTTGATGCAGGCGTTGGAACACCATCGGACACAACAATCGCTATGGAACTTGGCTGCGATGGAGTCCTCATGAACACTGCAATCGCTTGTGCAAACAACCCGATTCAAATGGCAGAAGCGATGAGGCACGCGGTCATTGCTGGAAGAATAGGGTACTTGGCTGGGCGAATGAAAAGCAAGGAAATCGGGGAAATGTCATCACCAAAAGAAGGAATGATCACCGCAATATAAATTTAAAACATCATACACGGCATGTTTTTGCCGCAACACCCATAATTCATATCACCTCCACTCCTAACGTTTCCTTCCATAATCGTACAACGCTTATGATTATATTCTGAATACGACTTCATTTGCACTTTTTTAGTAAAAAGTAGATTAGCAAATGCACCTTTAATATTCGTAATATCTATATTATTCAGTTTATTGTAGATGCCTGTTCTATCAGTAATTATTATCCTACCGTCCGTTAATGGAATAATCTTTCCAGCAAAGAAATGATGATCAGTGTCTGGCTCGTCTCCCTTCTCGTTCAAGTAAAAATAAGTATGTCCACCACCATTCTTATTTCCTATAGTAACATCGCCATTTTCATAAAACATTGGATATCCTAAATCACCACCATTTTCGAGAAAGTCTTCAACTCTACGGCCGTTAACTATTGTAGTGAAGTCATTTGGATTAATCTTGGGTAATTTATTGAATTCATCTAAATTGCGCACAGAAAGCTCACTGGCGGTCTTTGAGAAATATATTGAAGGTTGCATATTGGTTTACAATAGTTATAAATAGCTATAGCATAAATATGGCTGAATGTCAATGATGAAAATTGACAAAAATCTCCTTTAAAGTGTAATCCTCAAAAATAACACTTCATAAACGCCGAATGGCAATGCCAAGCGGACAAAATAAAAAACAGCTTGTATGCATTCAACATACCTTTGGCTTTCGCCGAATACCTTCTTCAAAAAATCAAAAACAGCTTTGCATAAAATGCATTTAAAACCTCCTTTTGCTTTGAAAAAGTCCCTTTATAACTTATAAAGTTGCTCAAAGATAAAATGCTGGATGGGTGAAAGTCAAGCATTTTGTGTTTTATGAATTTTAGTAAAAAATACTTTATATAGATAATTTACAATATATTATTTAACATAATATACATTATGCGTGAACGATTTTTGAAGAAAATTGACGAAAAGTTTAAAGTTTAAAATCTTGACAATCAATCTATAGCGATTTTTTTTATGAAGCTCGAGATGGATTATTCTGAAGAATTTTTATATTTTCCAATGGTTTGACTTGAACCTAATATTCGCAGCACTTCCGTTTTACACGCCACAATTGCGTTGATTTCCACAAAATTTGATGTGCGGAAAAGTTTTCGCGTTTTTATTCGACAGTGACAGATTTCGCCAAGTTGCGTGGTTTGTCGATATCATTTCCAAGTTTTTTTGCTGTGTAGTAGCTCAAAAGTTGGACGATAATCGTGAGCAAAATTGGATATGTATGCACGAAATCCCTCGCCTGCGGAATTGATATTGACGAGTTTTCGTCGTCGGAAATCGTGATGACTATGCCATTTCGCGAGGCAATTTCTTCGTTTGAAGAAAGAGTTTTTTGAAATAAATTTTGCGTGTGCATCAATGAAATTATGACGGTTTGGTCGTCCACAATTGCTATCGGACCATGTTTGAATTCGCCGGATGCTATCGATTGCACGAGTAAATACGAGAGTTCAGACAACTTCAGCGAGCCTTCGCAAGCAATTGGATACAGGAAAGTTCGCCCTGTGTAGACGACTTTTTTGGCGTCAATAATTTGCGAAACGGCGTTGTGAATTTGCTCCTCAATTGCTTGGCTTTCAAGAATATGTGCGATTTTTGATGGAATCTGTTCAAGTTCGGCAAGAATTTCGCCCTCCTGTGATGAATTTTGTGCGGAGAGGAGGTAAAAAATTACCACTTGTGCGATAAAATTCTTTGTCGAGGCGACGCCGATCTCAGGCCCTGCAAGGCATTCCAAGATGTAATCCGATTTTTGTGCCATCGTTGATTGCGTGTAATTCAAAATTGAAAGAATTTTTGAACACTCGGTTTTATTTTTCTGAACGCATTCAAGTGCGGCGATTGTATCTGCGGTTTCACCGGATTGCGAAGCGAAAATATATAGCGTCTTTTTTGAAAAAAACTGCTTCCTATTGTGAAATTCTGAGGATATCTCCACAGTGACAGGAATTTGCGAGTAGGCTTCAATCGCGTATTTTCCAAGGCAGCCGGCAAAGTATGAAGTCCCGCAGGCGATTATCGAAATGCGATCAAAATTCGCGATTTCGGGAATGCTCATGTCAATTTTGCCATTTTTCACATTGCGTTGCAACAGGTTTGAGACAACCGCCGACTGTTCGAAAATCTCTTTCATCATGAATGTTTCGAATAGACCTTTGTCAATTTTTACCGCTTCGATATCGCGGGTAATGACGGGTTTTGAAATCTCAGTGCCATCTTGATTGAAAAAAGTGACGCTATTGTTTGTCAGAATTGCGTGTTCGTGATCGCCTAATAATGAAAATTTATTAGTTTGATGCGAAATTGCGTTGAAATCACTTGCGATTGCGTTGCCGTTTTCCATGAATCCAACAACCATTGGTGAACCTGACGAGCGAAAAACATAGAGGTTTTCATCGCCATTAATCATAAATGCAACGGCATATTTCCCGTGGAGTTTGGAAAATGCACTCAAAATTGATTCTTGTGGGTTTTTATTTTTCAGTTCGCGGTTCAAAAAGTGAGCGATGACCTCGGTATCTGTTGCACTTTGGAAGTTGCATCCTTCTGAAATGAGTTCTGCTTTGATTTCCTGATAGTTTTCGATAATCCCGTTGTGAACTAGGAAAATATTTTCCGAAGAATGCGGGTGTGCGTTTTCAGAAGTTGGCTTTCCGTGAGTTGCCCAGCGTGTGTGACCAATTGCCGTCGATGGTTCGTTCGTTGTTGTGGAATTTATTACATCGTGGCAGATATTTTCAAGGTCGGAAACCCTTCCCGTTGTTTTTTTAACGGAAATTTTGCCATTTTTGACGAATGCAATTCCAGCGGAATCGTAGCCTCTATATTCAAGAAAATGCAATGATTTCAATGATAGTTCAAGGGCATTGCTACTTTTTAAGTTGAAACCGACAACTCCACACATGTTTTTTTATTTAAATAACTACCACATTCGTTGTGAAATAGTTTTGTTAAGTCAAGAAAATTCATATTTGAGAAAAAACTTGACAACTGAAACTTGTGGCTCGTTTTTTTGCGTATATTTAATACATAATTTTATGTCTATTCTGAAAATTGCTACAATTTGCACGCTTTTAACATCGGTATCTTTTGCCGGTGAGCACCACGGTCACGATGGTCATCACGATAAATCCCAAATGAAAAAAGCGTTTGAGGAATCATTCACAACCGCTGATAAGGAAAAAAATGGGTCACTAACTTTGTCTGAATTCAAAACATTTCACGCTGAAATGCAGAAAAAACGCGAGGCAAAAAAACCATCTGAGGAAGAAATGTTCAAAGAAATCGATGCAGATGCAAACGGCGTTGTGACATCCGAAGAGGTAAAAAATCACTGGAAAAACCGCAAAGATGGGGATAAATCCGACAAAAAAGACCGCAAGGACAAAAAATAAACACAAAAACCCCTTAAATTCAAAACTTAAGGGGCAAAAACCCTATTCCGTAAAAGCACCGTACCTTGCCGATGAAACCAATTTCGCAAATTTTGCAATTGCTCCACTTGTAATTTCAGGCTCCCTTGGTTTGAAATTCGCACGACGAATGCCCTCTTCCTCAATAGAAATCGCGACAGAAAGTTCGCCGGTTTCCGCGTTAATTGTAATGATATCGCCATCTTTTAGAAGACCAATCATGCCACCGACATAGGCCTCTGGCGAAATGTGTCCAACGCAAAGTCCACGAGTTCCACCCGAAAACCTTCCATCTGTTATCAATGCAACTCCTTCAACGCCTTGTCCGTAAAGGGCTGCTGTTGTTGAGAGCATTTCTCTCATTCCGGGCCCACCTTTTGGTCCTTCGTAGCGAATCACGATTACATCGCCAACTTTATGCTTCCGTTCTTTGACGAATTCAAACGCGTCTTCTTCGCAGTCAAAAACTTTTGCAGGTCCTGTGTGAACAATAGTTTTGCAGCCCGCAATTTTGACAATTCCGCCGTCCGGTGCAAGATTTCCCTTCAATGTAACAACTCCGCCTGTTGGATAAATCGGGTTTTGGACAGAATAAATGACATCTTGCTTTTCAGGGAGTGTGACATCAAAGACCTCTTCGCCAAGCTTTTTGCCAGTTAAAGTTCCGCATTCACCATCGATGAATCCACCGTTTATGAGTTCTTTGATCGCGATTTTTACCCCTCCAATGTTGTATAAATCGTTAGCAACATATTTTCCACCGGGTTTCAAATCTCCAATCAATGGTGTTTTTTTGAAAATTTCGCCGACGGCAAAAAGATCAAAATCAATTCCGCATTCGCGTGCCATTGCGGGTAAGTGTAGTGCAGCGTTCGTTGAACCACCTGTTGCGGCAACAATCGCGGCAGCATTTTGGAATGATTTAAGTGTGATAAAATCGCGTGGTTTGATATCCATTTCAACGGCTTTCATTAAAATTTCACCTGCTTTCAAAAGGTTTTTGTCGCGAACATCGTGCAGTGCTGAAGGTGGCATACAAAAATCGATTGGTGAAAGTCCAATGGTTTCGGCAACGCACGCCATTGTGTTTGCGGTGAATTGTCCTCCGCAGGAACCCTCCCCCGGGCAGGCAACTTTTTCAAGTTCCGTAAGTTCTTCGAGTGAAATTTTCCCCGCTTCATACTTTCCAACCGCTTCAAAAACATCAACGACGGTGACATCCCTGCCTTGAAAACGCCCAGGCATAATTGAACCGCCGTAAATAAAAAGCGATGGAAGATTGAGGCGAAGCATTGCCATCATAATTCCGGGTTCGGATTTATCGCAACCGGCAAGTCCTAAAAGTGCGTCGTAGCAGTGTCCCCGCATTGTAAGTTCGACCGAATCGGCGATTATTTCACGCGAAACAAGTGAGGATTTCATTCCAGAATGCCCCATCGCGATTCCGTCTGTGACTGTAATCGTGCAAAATTCGCGGGGAGTTCCCCCATTTGCAAAAATTCCTTTTTTAGCAACTTCCGCCTGCCTTTTCAATCCAATATTACAAGGTGCAGTTTCATTCCAAGAGGAAACGACCCCAACAAATGGTTGTGCAATTTGGGCTTCAGTTAAGCCCATTGCGTAATAATATGAACGGTGAGGTGCTGATTTCACCCCTTTTTTTACTGTGTCTGATTTCATTTTTTTGGCTGATTGGTTGCGTTAGACTGTGCCTGCAAAACTTGCTGTTTGAGTTGCGATGGAGAAGGAGGTATTATGGATTTTATCTTTATAAATTGTCCTTGAGGCTTTGCAGCGTTTTGATTCGATGAATTTTGCATAATTCCATTGATAATTTTCACATTAAAGTTTTCGTCTTTTTTTGTAAAGTCAAGATTAAAAATGCCAATCGAAATATAAATAAAGGCTATAATTGCTCCAATAACAAATAAACGCCAAGAGAGGTCAACATTACCATCCGACTTCTTAAGCAATTTATCACTCTCGATGAGAATATTATCGTCTTTATTGTAGACATAATGCACCTGATATTGTAATGCTTTTGTTATGTGTCTGTATGACATCATTAGCATTGCAAAAGATAGACCGCAGAAAACAATTGCAATCAATGGGAAAATTCTTGCAAGAAAGTAGTAAGGATACTCCAATGAATGTTCAGCAACCTTACTTAAAGAATAAAGCATTAATATTATTATGGAAGCGTTGTAATAAAACAGTTGCTTGTCAAACATAATAGCAGTTTCTGTAAGGTTGTTATAAAGCAAACTATATTCAGCCATATCGTCCCTATCCGCCTCCCTTTTGTTTTCAAGTTGAATTTGATCTTTTTCAAACTTAAGCCTTTGTTTTTCTTTTAGCATACCCCCTCCATCGCTAGAATCTCCTGCAATTTTCCCGAGGAATTCGCCGCGTTTAGATCATCAAAACCACCGATGTGCGTTGAACCAATAAAAATTTGCGGAACGGTTTTTCTTCCGTTCGATTTCGCAAAACATTCATCGCGAAGAGTCTCATCGCTTGTTATGTCAATTTCTGTGAATTCGAGTTTATTTGCAGTTAAAAGGTTCTTCGCACGAACGCAATACGGGCAGTAATCTTTGGAGTATACGATGATTTTACTTGTCATTTTTGGAGTTTTAATTATATGAAATGATGCTCACGGAAAAAATATTTTGCAAGGAAAATGTAAAAAATCCTTGACAAAATTACACGGTTATTATTTGAACTAAAAAATTAATGCAATTTTATGGCATACACATCAGGCGTAGTTGAAAGATTCAAAACCTCAACGGAACTTACAAACAAAGATGTTGGCTCCCTTGATAAAACCGACCCAAATGTTGGAACGGGCGTTGTTGGTGCGCCATCGTGCGGAGATGTCATGAAATTTCAAATTAAGGTCTCGCCAGAGGGCAAAATCATCGAAGCAAAGTTCAAAACCTTTGGTTGTGGCTCGGCAATTGCCTCTTCTGCCCTTGCCGTTGAATGGGTGAAAGGCAAAAGTTTAGACGAAGCCCTCTCAATCAAAAACTCGGATATCGTTGAACATTTGTCGCTACCGCCTGTGAAAATTCACTGCTCCGTGCTTGCTGAAGGTGCAATTAAAGCGGCAATTAGCGATTACAAAAACAAGCAAAATGGCGGCGTTAATGTTCAAAATCTTGACTCCTCCGCAACCCAATCCTACAAAGAGCGAAAAATTTCCGATGGTCAGCTCGCAGAAAATTCGTCAGATGAATAATGGAATATTTGCTTGAAAAACTTGAAAAAGTTAAAGAAAAAAACCTTTTTCGCCAAGCAAAAATCAAGAAAAAGTTCAAATACGACTACTCATCGAACGATTATCTCTCACTCTCAAAGTCAATTCGTGCAAGGCTTTGGCTGTTTTATGCTGTGATTTTTCACGGAAAATCCGCCTGTGCGTCAAAATACCTTGGCGGATACTCAAAAATTCACCAAAAACTTGAAAACGCCGTTGCAACGCATTATAATTGTGAAAAAGCATTGATTTTTGGATCAGGATACCTCGCCTCAATTGGAATTTTGCAGGGAATTTGCAACGCGCACACCGTGATTTTCACCGATCGCAACATTCACGCCTCGTGGATTGACGGGATCATGGCGACGAACGCAAAATTCGTCCGATTTGAGCACAACAATGTTGAGAATCTAAAAGTCAAACTTCAAGAGTATTCACTTTTAAAGCCAAACTTTAGAAGCATTATATTAACTGAAACCGTATTCTCGATGGATGGGACTGTGATCGATTTGGCACAATATGTTGATATCGCAAGGGAATTTGGCGCATTTTTAATAACAGATAACGCGCATGGTCTTGGTGTTTTGCGAAATGATAGTGATTATCATTTGCATATTAACATGGGGACTTTTTCAAAATCTTGCGCGGGATTCGGCGGATATGTCGCAGGAAACAAGACCGTCGTTGATGCAATCGCGAATTTTGGCAGAACGCAAGTGTACTCAAGCTCGTTGCCGGAATATTTATTGGCGTACAACTTTTTGGCGTTTAAATTTGCGTGCAAAAATACGGGAAAAATGTTGAAAAAAGCGGAAATAATCGCAAAAAAACTTGAATTCGAGTACGGTGGCTCGGCAATTTTGGTGAAAAAATTTGAATCTATAGATGATGCTGAAAAGTTCAACGAGAATTTGAAGAAAATTGGAATTTTGGCGTTTGTTGTTCGCCCGCCAACGGTGAAAACTCCAATTATTCGCCTTTGCGTTGGGGTTTGAGCTATTTAGCCTCCTCTTTTTCCTTGAGAACCTCCGCGATTGATGATTTTAGCACGACGATATCAACGCCTTTTGAGATATTCAGAGAAACAACACTTTTTTCGTTGTCGATTTCCGAAATTGAGCCAAAAATACCCGAAATAGTCACAACTTTGTTCCCAATTTGCAAAGATTCACGCATTTTTTGCTCAGTTTTGATTTTTTTCGACTGCGGACGGATGATTAGGAAGTAAAAAATTACAAAAATCACCACAATTGGCAACATTCCAACGATGGGATTTGATGTTTGAGTAGCCGCATCAGCAGCATTCGCAGTGGAAAAAAACATTTTTCGTGAAAAATAATATTTAATTATTATCCGCAAAGTTGAAATGTCAAGAAATTTATAACATTTTTTGCAAAAAACGCGTTTTTAAATTCGTTGGAATTGCCTGCGAGATTGCGATTGCACCGCTTGTGAGTGCGTTTGTGATTTTATTTTTTGAGACGAATTTGCCTCCAAAAATGTGTGAAGCAATCCCAATTTTAAGGTGATTGACGGCGTTTTCCATCGAAATTTTTCCCAAATTTTGGTTGATTTTCACGCCAATATTTTGCATTTTTTCTATATGCAAGCAGAGTTTTTGGACATCCTTGAGGGACATGTTGAACCCCTGCCCCAAAACCGGATGAATGGCGTGGAATGAGTCTCCGATGAAAAAAATGCTGTCAATTTCTTGATTTTTCATGAATTTCATCGCGAGTGGGTATCGGCAAATTTTCGTGGTAATTTCGTGAATTTTCCCTGTGTGGCGGGCTCTTTTTGCTTTTTCTCGCAAGAATTCAAGCAAGTTTTCGTTCGTGATTTTTTCCGCGATTTCACTCCTCACGCTTAAAATTACCGAGGATTTTCCGTCCTCAAATTTCGGCAAAATAGCAATTACGCAGGCTTCGTCGAAGGCTTCAATTGCGATATTTTTATGCGGAAATTCGTGGGAAATATCAAAAACGAAGGCGGTTTGACTGTAATCAATTTGCTTTTGTGAAAGCCCCAAAAGCCTGTGCACACTTGAGTTTGCACCAGATGCACAAATTGCAAGATCAAACTCCATACCGTTGATTTTCACGCCAGATTTTCCGTTTTCAAGGCTCTCAACTTTGGTGTTTTCAAGAATTTTTACGCCCGTTGTTAAAATATAACTTATCAAGCTGTACTTTAGAAGTGAATTATCAACAACGAAGCCCATATTTTCCGCATTTCCGCCAATTTCTGAAACGAATTTGCTGTTGTTTTTGAAGGAGTAGATGTACTCGATAACGCCCGATTTCGCCTTGATTTCCTCCGCAATTTCAGGGAAAAATTCGAGCGATTTGTGTGAAATAAATGATGTTCGCGTGTCGTTTTCGTAGTTCGCACCAAAGGTTTTTTCCTCAAAAAGTGTAACTTCTATCCCAATTTTTGAAAGACCAAACGCCAAAGCAAGACCGTTCAAACCCGAGCCGATTATCGCAACTTTTTGCATAAATTTACACTAATTATCCATTTTTAACGCATCGACGAACGCGGAGTGCGGAATATCGATATTTCCGATGTTTCTCATCCGTTTTTTTCCTTTTTTTTGCTTGTCAAGAAGCTTGCGTTTTCGTGAGACATCGCCGCCGTAACACTTCGCCGTGACATCCTTACGCATGGCAGAAAGCCTTTCGCTAGCAATGATTCTTGAGCCAATCCCCGCTTGAATTTTCACTTCAAACATCTGTCTTGGAATCAATTCCTTCAGCTTTTCGCACATTGAACGACCGCGTCTATCGGCGGAGGATTTATCAACGAGCATAGAAAGTTCAGGAACTTCCGAGCCGTTGATCATCATCGTCAATTTTACAAGGTTTGACTTACGATATTCCAACATTTCCCATTCAAATGAGGCGTATCCACTTGAAATTGATTTTAGGCGATCGTGGAAATCCAAAACAATTTCATTTAGTGGCATATTGTATATCAAAACCGCCCTTTTTCCCGTGTAATTCAATTCAACTTGTTCGCCGCGTTTTTCGGTGCAAAGCCCAAGAACATAGCCAAGATATTCCTCCGGAACAAAAATTGTTGTTTTGACCCAAGGCTCCTCAATTGATTTTATGTGCATCGGTTCCGGCATTTCGACTGGGTTGTATATTTCCAGAACTTCTTCCTTGATCGTTTCAACTTTATAGACAACCGAGGGCGAAGTCGTGATTATTTCAACATCAAACTCGCGGAAAATGCGTTCTTGAATGATCTCAAGGTGTAATAATCCTAAAAATCCGCAACGAAAACCAAGTCCAAGTGCTGGCGAAGACTCCTGTTCGTAGGAAAAAGATGAATCGTTCAATGCCAATTTGTTAATCGATTCCTTCAGTTTGTCGAAGTCGTCCGAAACAATTGGGTACATTCCACAGAAAACCGATTGTTGGATTTTCTTAAAACCGGGTAATGCAGGCGTTGTGATATCCTTTGCGTGAACTAAAGTATCGCCGACATTTGCGTCCGAGACCGTCTTAATTCCAATCACAATGTAGCCAACCTCCCCTGCTAAAAGTTTTTCTGCTGGTGT
>CAMAVG010000007.1 GCA_945861605.1 Rickettsia typhi | reverse complement strand
TGATTTTCTCGCAACGAGTAATGCTTACGCTAATCGAAACAGCAGGTGTGAACAGGGAAGACGCCTACCGAATCGTTCAAGAAAACGCGATGAAAATCTGGGAGGAAAGGACTCAAAACGATTTCAAAACCCTGTTAATTGAAAACCCTGAAGTTACCGCTAAACTTTCGAAAGAACAAATTGAGGAAATTTTCGATATTTCATACCACACGAAGAACATCGATTACATATTCAGCAAGGTTTTTGGCTAGAAAATCGCAGTGATATCGGTGAATTCCCGTTGTAAAAAACGGGGATTTCCATCACACAAAATAATTCCCTGTGAAGCAAGCGTCGCAGAATGAACCATCATTTTTGCACGCTTGTTTAAGACCATCGAGCGAGATATACTGCAAGGAATTCACACCAAGAAATTTCGCCGTTTCTTCAAGATTCATATTATTTGCAATTAAGTCCTCTTTTCGTGGAGTATCAATTCCATAAAAACACGGGAATTTTGTTGGCGGAGATGCGATTTTCATGTGAATTTCACTCGCCCCTGCTTCAAAAAGCATTTGCACGATTTGTTTGGAGGTTGTCCCTCTCACGATTGAATCGTCTATCAAAATAATTTTTTTCCCTTTGATGATATCAATGTTTGGGGCGTGTTTCATTTGCACTTTGTTGTGGCGAACTTTTTGGCTTGGGTCGATGAATGTTCTGCCAACATAATGGTTTCTGATTATCCCAAATTCGAACGGAATTCCGGAGGCTTGAGCATACCCCATTGCGGAGGGAATTCCTGAATCCGGCACGGCAACGACAACATCCGCCTCAATTTGTGTGCTTTCGGAAAATAACACTTTGCCGATCTCCTTGCGAATTCCATAAACGCTTTTTCCGCCAATGTTGCTGTCTGGTCTTGCAAAATACACAAATTCGAAAATGCAGAATTTTTCCTTGATGTCATTCAGAAAGAACTGTTTTTCTTCGCCGTTTTGGTATAAAAACAGAATTTCGCCAGCGGAAATATCGCGAATAACGCTTCCGCCTATTGCTGAAATTGCACAAGTTTCCGATGATATAATTTTTGCACCGTCAAGTTCGCCAATTGAAAGCGGGCGAATTGCGTTGGAATCGCGAATTGCACAAATGAAGGAATCCGTGGCAATTACTAGCGAAAATGCACCTTTGATTTGTGAAATTGCTTCGAGGATTTTTTCTTCAATTGTTGGTTTTTTTGAATGAATTATGAGTTGCAGAATGACTTCGGAATCAACTTCGGAGATAAAAAGTGCGTTTTCTTCAAGAAGTTTTTGCCTTAATGGGGTGTAGTCTACCAAGTTTCCGTTGTGTGCAATTGCGATATTTCCAAATGCTGTTTTTCCAAAAAATGGTTGAATGCAATTTTCGGGGTTTTCTTGTGTTTTTTCGCCTGATGTTGAGTATCTAACATGTCCAACGGCAATTTTGCCTTTGAGTGCAAGGATTTCCTCCGGTTTGAACGAACGCGAAACCAAGCCTTCGTGTTTTTTAACGAATGCTTTTCCTTCGTCAAATGATGCTATCCCGCACGATTCCTGCCCCCTGTGTTGTAAAGCGTGAAGACCAAGCATGGTTTTGTATGATGCTTCATCGTGGTTAATTATGCCAAAAACGCCGCATTTGTCTTTAAAGGATTCGACTTCGCTCATTGATATTTCAAGTATGTTGCTTATTTTTGTCTAAATGTGAAAAATAAATTCAAATGTCAATAACTTTTAATTTCACTTGATTTTTTATTTTTCCTAGCAATTTTCTTTACAAGCACTTTTTTTGTATGTTTAAAAAATTTCGAACTATTTCCGGCGACGCCCAAAGTACAAAGCACCTTTACGCCGAACATTTGCCTTCGGCACAGAAAAATCTTCCTTCGCAAAAGCTTTTCTACTATTCGAATTTCGCGAAAACTCCGTTGCATATTTTATGCCTAATTGCAGTTTTTGCAATTGTTGGAATGATGAACATGTATTCAATTTCGCTGACAACAACCCCAATGTACTTCCATAAGTTCCTGATGTTCTGGATTTTTGCGATGGTACCACTCTATTTGGCGATAATAATTAATCTGCGGTATTTGCTAAAATTCTCGTATGTCATCTACTCTCTTTCACTTCTTGGGTTGATAGCAGTCTTTGCAATTGGCGATGTTTCAATGGGGGCGAGACGCTGGATCGACCTTGGATTCATGAAGGTTCAACCTTCGGAGTTTGCAAAAATTGGAGTAGTCTTCGCCATCGCACGCTACTATCACTTCGTGAAATCGTTTAGTTCGCATAAAATGGTTTATGCTATCGGTGGTTTTACATTTGCAGTTTTCCCCGCGTTTTTGACGATTCTTCAGCCGGATCTTGGCTCCGGTCTTGTAATTGCCGTGCTTGCGTGTTTGATGGTCTTCGTGAATGGAATTAGGTGGCGTTGGCTTTTGATTGCCATAACTGGGCTGATGATCGCCCTGCCGTTTGCGTGGAATCAAATGCACGATTACCAAAAAGATAGAATCTTCACATTTCTTGATCCTGAGAAAGATCCAAAAGGTGCTGGGTATAATGTGATTCAATCGAAAATCGCAATTGGTTCCGGTGGTTTTTTTGGCAAGGGATATCTTAACAACGACCAAAGTGCCCTGAAATTCCTGCCGGAGAATCAAACAGATTTTGCCTTTACAGTATTTGCGGAGGAATTCGGCTTTTTTGGGTGCGTTTTGTTTGTTTCGTGCTTTGCTTATTTAATATTTTATGGCTCGATGGTCAGCCTTCAGTGTAAAAATTATTTTGGAAAGATGCTTGCATTTGGTGTGACTTCCCTGCTTTTTATTCATATATGCGTCAATCTTTCAATGATTATGGGGCTTTTGCCCGTGGTTGGAATTCCATTGCCGTTTGTTTCCTATGGTGGTTCTTCGTTGATACTCTGTGTTTTTTGCCTTGGAATATTAATTAATATTGACATAAATAAAAATACTGTGATACAATCCAGCACAACAACTTTTATGTATAAATGAAACAAAAATTATTCGTTGAAATTGCAATTTGCGGTGCACCAAATGCAGGGAAATCAACTTTCCTGAACGCGATGCTGAAAAGAAAGCAAAGTATTGTGAGTTCAAAAATTCAGACAACTCGCGTTCCAACACTTGGCACATTTGAAAATGATGAAATTCTGATAAACTTCATTGATTCCCCGGGTGCGTTCAGGGCTCGTAAGGGATATTCCCTTGAAAAGGCGATTTCAAAACAAGCATGGGGCGTTTTGACAGCAAGCGAGAACATAATTCTATTCGTTGATGGAACCCGTGGAATTTGCCAAAACACGCAATATATAATTCAGGCGATCCAAAAAGGGAAAGAGGAAGAAGGTAAAAAAGCCATTGCGGTTATTACAAAAGTGGATTTGACCTCGACTCAAAAAAAGCTTGAACTTGCAAAGGAGCTTGATGAAACAGCTGCTTTTGAGGAAATCTACATGATATCCTCTCGTTCTGGTGCCGGAATGGAAAACTTGATGAGTTATTTTAAATCGATTGCGACTCCAGAAGATGTCTCCGAACTTTCATTTGATGACGCACGCGACGACAAAAAGAATTTTATGTCGGAAATTACTCGTGAAATTATTTTTGAAAACCTTGCAAAAGAACTTCCATATTCATGCAACATTGTTACAAATTCCATTGAGGAAGATGACGCGAAAATTGTTGTGAATCAGGATATCTTCGTGACTAGGGAATCGCATAAAATCATTCTTATTGGCAAGAAGGGGAACCAAATTAAGGAAATCGGTGCTTTAGCAATTGACGAGCTTGAAAAAATTTACGGCAAGGAGGTCTTCCTCACACTTGAATGTAAGATTGACGAAAGATGGCGTGAAAATTTTGAACACGAAATTTTGGGGTAAGCTGAACTTGCATAAAAAAACTTGACATAACTTCAATTGTCATTTTGCTTTTGGTAACGCTTTATGAAGAGATGATTGCAAAATACAACCCGCTAACACTTTGGTGGAAAGATATTCACAAGCCAACAATGTATTCCATGATGTTTCTTGTGGTTTCGGGTCTTATTGCAATTTTTTCGGCGAGTTACCAAATCGGTGGTGTTTTGGAGGTTTCTGAAATGCACTTTTTCAAAAAGCATGTGTTCTTTTTGGTTATTGCAATTGGAATTTTTTTCGTTATATCCTTTCAAAATACGGAGAGCATTCTCAAAATCTCGCAACTTGGAATTATTTGCTCAATTCTTGCGTTGTTTGGCGTTTTTATTATATCGGGGAAATCGATTAAAGGTGCAGAAAGATGGCTGGACTTACGAATAATCACGCTTCAACCTTCGGAGATCCTAAAACCGTTTTTCATAGTAATGAGTGCATACATCTACTATTATTTCGAGAAAACCCGCAGTATGTTCTTCCCGTTGTTGCACGGTTGTCTTTATGCTTTCATCGTGCTTTTGCTTTTTTTCCAGCCGGATTTTGGAATGATTCTAACATACACATTCATAACTGGCGTGATGGTCTTCCTTTCAAGCATACGCCTTAAATTGATTGCGTATTTAGCAATTCCCGTGGTAATTTTAATGGTTGTTGCGGTGTTTTCAATGTCGCATGTTCAAAAAAGGGTTTTGCATTTCATTAAAGGCGAGAAAATGTACCAAACCGCACTTGCTTACAATGCAATTAAAAACGGCGGATTCCTTGGCAAAGGTCTTGGTTCTGGTGAAGTTGCAAAGAAATTGCCGGATTCCCACAACGATTTCATTTTCTCAAGAATTGGGGAGGAACTTGGCGGCGTGTTTTTGATAGCAATAATCATTGCGTTTTCGTTGTTGATATTCTCCAATATTGCATATGTTCTTCGCGAGCAGGACTTCTATCGCAACCTTGCATTTAATTCTGATGCCAAAATCGCGAAGTATCAAAAGGAGATTTTGATCAACAATTATATAATCCTCCTCACAGTTGCGTTGATATTCTTTGAAATGTTTGTGAACATGGCGGTGAATTTAAGTCTTATTCCGCCAAAAGGAATGGCATTGCCGTTTATCAGCTACGGTGGGTCATCTATGATAGCAAACGCCTTTTTGATGGGCTTTCTTTGCGTTGCGAACAGGAAAAAATATCGGTTTATTCCTGTTGTGTGAAAATATTGTGAATTTAAAAATATATCTTGTTTTTTTAAAAAAATTGTTGCAGAGGCTAAAGTTCACTATTTTTATATAGTGGCGTAACGCTTAAGAATGCAATATGCAAACAAAGGAAGAGTTATCTGATGTAAAAGCTGATGAAAAAGATATAAATAATTATTTTGATAACTTTGCTTGACTTTTGTAATTTTACAACTAAATAACACTCAAAATGAAAATTCCGCTTTCGTTTGCAAGGAAAATTGCCTCATTTTGATTCAGGAAAATCGTGCTTTCGGCTTTAATCACAATGCCGCGAACCCCCGATGAAACGCAATCGCGAACTGTCTCAATTCCAATTGTTGGCATATCAACCTTAAGGTTTTGCCCAACTTTTGGCATTTTTACCAAAATTGCGTCGTTTCTGTTGAATTCTTTCATGCGAAGAATCATCGATTTCGTTCCTTCGATGCCCTCCAACGCTGTTATGCAAGAATTTTCCACGATGCACGCTTGGGAAATATCATATTTTGAAATGTCTTCAAGGAATTGCTTGCCCAATAAAATTGATTTTTCATGCGAAGTTTTCGGTGTTGCATTGGTTAAATTCCCTGCTTTCACAAGAAGGTCAGGCATTAATTGCGTTGCGGAAATGACTTCAAACCCCTTTCGTTTTACAAGCGATGTTATTGCATTCAAAAGGAAGTTATCGCCTTTATTTGGCAACAAAAGAAGGTGAATTACCAGTGAAATCGTTTGGAAATTCAAAATTTTGATGGAGATTTTTGGCTTTTGGACGCCTCCCGCAAAGCAAATGTGCGTAACATTGTGTTTTTTGAAAAATGCGAAAATATCGCGGATTTGTGTGATATCAAATGTTGCAAAGTTTTGCGAATGATTAATGTTTTTTGGTTGGGATTGAATCAACGCACAAACGGAATTCGGATTCTTTTCGAGCAGAAGCTCAGGCAAAGTTCCATTTCCAAAGATAAAACCTATTTTCATTTGGGAAAATATTTGACAAAGTTAATATCCACTTTTATGGTAACCTAATTTTTATTTATCAAGAATGATTTTATTCAATTGGAAGGCAAACGGAACGAAAGCACTGCTTGATGAAATCAACCTGTTGAGCATTCACAATGAAAATGTTGCACTTTTTCTCCCATTGCATCTAATCACCCATACAAATAGTCAGAAATTCCAAATTGGAACGCAAAATGTTTCAATTTTTGAAAATGGTGCTTATACTGGCGAAGTTACGGCACAAATGCTTTCTGAAAACAGTGTGCGGTACTGCCTTGTCGGGCATTCGGAACGCAGGCATTACATTGGCGAAACAAACGAAATTATTGCAAAAAAAATTGAAAACCTTACAAAACACGGCATCACACCCGTTCTTTGCATTGGGGAGAACTCCCTCGACCGTGCAAACAAACAGGAGTTTATCGTTTTGAAAGACCAGATGTCCGTTTTTACAAAAAACTGCATTATTGCTTATGAACCGGTTTGGGCAATTGGAACGGGATCAGTTCCTCAAAATCACGAAATTGATGATGTCATTTCTTGGCTGAAAAAGGAATACGGTGTTGAAACTGTCCTTTACGGTGGTTCTGTTTCTTCAAAAAACATTGAAAACCTTGCAAAAACAAAAGCAAATGGCGTTTTAGTCGGCGCCGCTTCACTTAAACCACAAGAAGTTATTGAAATAACAAAATATTTTTAAATATATGTCAACACGCCTTTCAACATACTACATTCCAACGAAAAAGGATCTTTCAAAGGATGTCATTCTCACTTCCCACCAATTAATGCTTAAAGCTGGGTTGATTAAACAAGTTTCTTCAGGGCTTTATGCTTGGCTTCCATTGGGATTGCGAGTTCTACGCAAAGTTTCGGATATCATCCGCGAAGAACTTGCGAAAATTAATTGCCACGAAGTTGTTCTTCCAACAATGCAGCCGCAGGAATTGTGGGATCAATCAGGGCGTGGTTCGTATTGTGGAAAGGAAACTTTGAAAGTGCAAGACCGCCACGGCAAAACTCTAATTTATGGTCCAACCGCCGAAGAAGTCATGACATTCATCGCAGGTTCGGATATTAAATCATACAAAAATCTCCCGCTTTCACTTCACAACATTCAATGGAAATTTCGTGATGAAATTCGCCCACGCTTTGGTGTTATGAGGGCCCGCGAGTTCCTTATGATGGATGCCTATTCCTTTGATGAAACCGAGGAAAAAGCCGAAGAAGCTTATAATCGTCATTACGAAGCTTACTTGAAAATTTTTGCAAGAATGGGCTTAACTGCAATTCCAATGAAGGCAGATACCGGCGAAATTGGCGGCGATTTAAGCCACGAATTCCTTGTTTTGGCACAATCCGGCGAAAGCGAAGTGATTTATGAAAAAGGACTCGACGCCGTCATGGAGCGTGTGAAATCCGGTGAAAAAATTGAAAATTTACGCGATGAAATTTCAAAATATTACGCAGTTACCGAGGAAAAGTTCATCGAAAGCGAAGCGCCTGCAAATGTGGTGAGGACTCGCGGAATTGAAGTTGGGCATATTTTTTATTTCGGACACAAATACTCCATTCCGTTCAATGTTCAGTTTCAAAATAAAGAAGGAAAGCTGGATTTTGCCTACATGGGTTCGTATGGAATTGGCGTTGGGCGATTAATTGCCGCATTCATTGAGGCAAACCACGACGAAAAAGGGATAATCTGGAACAAGGCTATCACTCCATTTGATGCAATCCTATTGAATATCAGTCCAAAAGATGACGAAGTTTCCACCAAATGCGACGAAATTTTTGCTTCCTTAAAAAGCGATATCCTTTACGATGACACGCAAGAACAAACCGGTGCAAAATTCACTCGCGGCGAACTTCTTGGAATTCCAACTCAAATTATTATTTCAAAAAAAACCTTGGAAACCAACAGTGTTGAAGTGCAAAATCGCTCAACTGGTGAAAAAACCCTTGTTTCAATTGATGATTTACTAAAAAATGGAATATAATCTGTTCTTGAGAAAGCTTGAAAACTTGCGTAAATACATTGCTATGCACAATGTTGACGGCATTTTTTTAAACACAAACGACGAATACATCAGCGAATATTCAAGCGATGAATGCAATCTTTTGTTGCAATCTACGGGGTTTACGGGCTCCAACGGTTGTGCAATAATCACGCAATACGAAACTTTATTTTTCACAGATGGAAGATATCTATTGCAAGCGAAGAGTGAAATTCTGCCATGCTTTGAAATAATTGATATCAAGCATTTTTTTGATGTTATAAAACAGAAAAATTTCACGCAAATCGTTCTAAACTATCGCCTTGTCACGATGGATTTCGCACGAAAAATGATGCACGAAAACCCACAATTAAGCCTTATAAACGACGATTATTACCTGAAATCGAAATTTCAAAACCGCGGCGGATTCTATCCAATCAGCGAAAAACTTACGGGGTTGTCATCGTCTGAAAAAATTGAAATTGTGCAAAATCACCTCAAGGAAAATGGGAAATCTGCTTTTTTAGTGACAAACCCCCAAAGTATTTGCTGGCTTTTGAACATTCGCGGTATTGACGAGGAATGCACTCCGGTTTACAAAACAACCCTGCTCATCACTCGCACATCGTATATTCTCAACCCTGATATCTCAACAATTCGCGGGAATGTTTACATTGAAAGCTCGATAAACTACTTTCAATTTCACGAGCTTAAGTGGGTCACGACATTCAAAAGCAACCTAATTACCGAACTCAAAACGCAGAAAAATCAATTTGAAATTGAAGGAGTCATTAACGCACATAAAATTGACGGTAAAATTCTGACGCACTTCCTGCATGATCTTGAACAAAACTACATCGGATTTTCCGAATTTCAAGTTGGCGAAAACCTGCTGAAATCACGGCGGAAAAAACCTTATTTTGCAACTCCATCGTTTGCGACAATTTGCGGATGCAACGAAAACGGTGCAATAATTCATTACAACGCAAAGGAAAATTCGTGCAAAACATTGGAAAAAAATTCCATCGTGCTACTGGATAGCGGCGGTCAATATATCGATCAAACCGGCGAAAATCAAGTTTTTGGCACGACGGATGTCACTCGCACGGTGTTTTTAGGGGAAAATCCGCCAGAGGAATACCAAAAATGGTTCACGCTTGTTTTAAAAGGACACATTGCCGTCGCAACAGCAAAACTCACGAGCGAAACCCTCTCGCGTGAGGTCGACGCACTCGCACGGAAACCCTTATTGGAACAGGGTTATAACTACAATCATGGTACAGGTCACGGCGTTGGAGCATTCCTCTCCGTTCATGAATCAGGTGCTGGAATTGGTGCGGAAAGCAATTTGAAATTTAGATCTGGCATGGTTATTTCAAACGAACCGGGTGCCTATTTTGAAGGAAAATTCGGAATTCGCATTGAAAACCTGCTTTTAGTACGCCAAAAACCCGATTCCACACTATTTTTTGAAACAATCACACTCGTTCCAATTCAAGAAAAATCGATCAACTTTGAAATGCTCACGCAGGAAGAAACCAATTGGGTGCTGGAATATAACGCACGGTGTTTGGAAAATTTGAGCTAGAATTTCGCAAAAATACCAACCATTTGTGAAATATTTTTGATGAAAACAACGCCCTCTTCCTTTGAAATTGAGGCGTTTTGCGGGCAGATTATCTTGTTAAACCCAAGTTTTTTTGCTTCTTTAACGCGATTTTCCATGAATCTTGCCGGTCGAATTTCGCCGGAAAGTCCAATTTCGCCAATGAAAACAACATTATGTGGCACTTGTTTTTCTTGCAATGAAGAATAAATTGCAAAGGCGACGGCTAAATCCATGGCAGGCTCGGAAATTTTCAATCCCCCAGCAATGTTGAGGTAAATATCCTGATCATAGAGCTTCAACTTCAAATGAACGGAAAGAACGGCGAGAATCATCGCCAAGCGGTTGGAATCGTATCCAACAACATTTCGCCTTGGCATTGGGGAATAAGATTTCGTTGTGAGAGCCTCCACACTTAACAAAATTGAACGCGAACCTTCCATTCCGGCGGTTGTTGTCATGCCAATTCGCTCGGAATTTTCACGGCTAAGGAATATTTCAGATGGATTTTTGACTTCCGCCAAGCCTGATTCAAGCATTTTGAAAATCCCAATTTCTCCAACATTTCCAAAGCGATTTTTCATCGATTTCAAAATTCTATATTCCCCAGTATCGTCGGATTCAAAATAAAGCACAACATCAACCATGTGTTCTAAAATTTTTGGCCCTGCAATTTGCCCTTCTTTGTTTATGTGTCCAATGATAAAAACACTCACGCCGCATTTTTTTGCAAGAGTAATAATTTCGTTACTACAAGCACGAACTTGTGCGATGGAGCCAACTCCCGCTGTGATTTCCTCCATGTAGACAGTCTGGATTGAATCGATTATGACAATCGCGTTTTTGTTTGAAAGCTGGTGTATTGAAGCCAAAATTGTTGGTAGATCCGTGACATTCAACAGGTTGATATCGCAATTACTGCCAACAATTCTGTTCGCTCTATCTTTAATTTGAAAGGCGGATTCCTCACCGGAGATATACAAAACAGGACAGTTTTTCTTGGAAGCATCGTGTGCGATTTGTAATAAAAGCGTTGATTTCCCAATTCCGGGTTCGCCGCCGATTAATATCGCCGATGATGGCATTAAGCCCCCACCCAAAATACGATTCACTTCGTCGAGTTCAAATTGTAAGCGGTGCGAAGACTGTTCGTTTGTGACATCCATCATGCTGACGAACTCGATTCCGCCGTTCTTCTGCGTTGATTTCACCGATTTTCCAACTTTTTTTCCAATTGTTGTGCGGGGGATTTTGTCCGATGAATCATCAACAATAGTGTTCCACGAATTGCAAAATGTGCATTTTCCAGCCCATTTGTTGTAAGAAACACCGCATTCGATGCAGGAGAATGTCGTCATTTTTTTTGTGAAATAATTGTGGATCTCCAGTATTTTAAAAGTATTCAACACTTCCTTCAACTTCAACCGAAAGCTTTACTTCGTCTGAAACCATTGGAAGACCGTATTTAATGCCAAAATCTGAACGCTTAATTGTTGTGGTTGCGCTGAAACCTGCGGTTTTTTTCTTCGTGAACGGGTGTCTGCCAATTTTGTTAAGTTTCGCTTCTAAAATAACGGGCTTTGTTACGCCAAGAAGTGTTAAATCCCCGTGGATTTTCGCTGTATCTTTTGTTAGAACTTCAATCTTTGTGCTGATGAATTTCGCTGTTTTGAATTTTTCAGAATTGAAGAAATCTGCGGTTTTGAGGTGTTTATCAAAATCTTCAAAACCTGTAATTATACTTGTTGTGTCAATTTCCACTTCAACTGATGAATTTTCAGGATTTGCTTCATCAAGGAACATTACGCCTGAGGATTTCGAAAATTTACCGTTCGGGTTTGAAAAACCAGCGTGATTTGCCGACCATGTAATATTCGTGTGTGTTGGATCAAGGACAAATTTTTCCGCTTTCGCGTTTGCGTTGAGTGTTGTCAAAAGTGCAAGAGCCGAAAAGCCGGCGATTTTAATAATATTTTTCATTTTTTTATTGATTGATTACATACAATGTAGTAAAACAAACGGGTTAATTGTCAAGTGATAAAAATTTTCATCAACATGGCGAAAACTCAAAATAAAAACTTGACAAATATTTTT
Source organism: Rickettsia typhi (assembly GCA_945861605.1). Lineage (GTDB taxonomy): Bacteria > Pseudomonadota > Alphaproteobacteria > Rickettsiales > Deianiraeaceae > CAJQOT01. The sequence continues at coordinate 7,608 of CAMAVG010000007.1, read as the reverse complement.
TTTCATTTTCTTTTGTAGAAAATAATTTAAGTGATAGTCAAAATGGCAAATAAATCCGCTTCAAAAAAGGATATCAAACAAAGTGAAAAACGCAGAGTTGCAAATAAGTCTCGCAGAACTTTCGTCAAAACTTGTGTAAAAAATGTTGAAGAAAGCATTAAAATTGGAAACAAAGAAAAAGCTATGCTTGCATTGAAAGCCTTTGAAAAACAAGGAATGAAAGCTGTTACAAAGGGCGTTTTCCACATTAAAACAATCTCAAGAAAAATTTCCCGCCTATATTCACGCGTTAAAGTTCTTGCTTCATGAAAATATTTCTTGATACCGCCGAAATTTCGCAAATTCGTTCATTAAATGATCTTGGAATCATCGACGGCGTCACGACAAATCCAAGTATTATCGCAAAATCCGGCAGAAATTTTCAAGATGTCATTGCTGAAATTTGTTCAATAGTTGAAGGTCCAGTTAGTGCCGAAGTTATTGCGACGACTCGAAGCGAGATGCTCGCAGAAGCACTGGAATTGGTCAAAATTGCACCAAATGTTTGCATAAAACTTCCGACAACTCTTGAGGGAATACACACATGCAATGCCCTTGCAAACAAAGGGATTATGGTTAATATGACGCTTTGCTTCTCCGCACAACAAGCACTTTTGGTCGCGAAAGCAGGTGCTTCGTTTGTCTCACCATTTATTGGCAGACTTGACGATATCGGGCACGATGGTCTTTCATTAATTGCCGAAATCCGCGAAATTTACAACAATTACGAATTCCAAACTGAAATTCTTGCTGCATCTGCACGAAATTCATACCATTTCACACAATGTGCAAAAATTGGCGCAGATGTCATAACAATTCCGCCAAGCCTCATCGAATCTTTCATCAAACATCCATTGACGGACAAGGGTCTTGAAATATTCGCAAACGACTGGAAATTAGCACAAAAATGAAAGTATTAATCAAAAAACTATCCGAAAAAGCCACAATTCCCGAGTACAAAACCTTGGGCTCTAGTGGCTTTGACATATCCGCATGCCTTGATGAAAACACAATTCTTGCGCCACAATCAGTCATGATGGTAAAAACCGGACTCTCGCTTGAGCTTCCCGAAGGTTTTGAGGCACAGGTTCGTTCTCGATCGGGCCTCGCGCTAAAAAATGGCGTCTTCGTTTTGAACTCACCCGGGACGATTGATAACGATTATCGCGGTGAACTTTGTGTGATTCTCGCAAATTTTTCCACAGAACCCTTCACAATTGAACACGGAATGCGAATTGCACAGGTGATTATCGCCAAATATGAACAATTCACGCTTGAGATCGTGGAAAACCTCACAGAAACCCAGCGTGGATCTGGCGGTTTTGGCTCAACTGGGTTGAGGTAAATCACGAAGAATTGTGTGCGATGTCCTGATTTCAGGCAGATTCTCCGTCGTTTTTTGCATACAATAATGCACAGCGGAAATCTCCACCGTCACGGATTTCGCATCAACGCCGTCAAAAATTGCCTGAGCAACCTCAATCGTCAAGTCCTCTTGTAATTGCAGGCGTTTCGTGAGTGCAAAAACGCAGTCGGTGATTCGCGAAAGACCGATAATCCAGCGATCCGGCACATACGAAACCGAAATTTTTCCGATAATCGGGCTGAAATGGTGTTTGCAGTGGCTATCAAAGTTAATATCGCGGAATTCTATCGCGGAATTATAGCCGTTGTTTGGCATTTTTCCTGCAAAAATCTTGTTCAAATCAACGCCGTAGCCCGAAAGTTCCATCATCAACTTTTCCGTTGCCTTTTCGACGAAATTTGCACGCTCTTGAACTTCCAGTTTGTGTCCAACTTCACGAAATGCGTCTTTTATTTTCGATTCATTCATTTGTTCAAAGCAAGTTCGATTATTTCAGAGACATGCTTCACTGGGTGGATTTTCAGTTTTTCCTTGATTTCAGAAGGCACATCTTCCAAATCTTTTTCGTTTTTTGCGGGAATGAAGACTTCTTCAATGCCACTGCGAACCGCAGACATCAGCTTCTCTTTCAAGCCACCGATTGGTAAAACTTTCCCTTGAAGGTTGATTTCGCCCGTCATTGCAATGTTGTTTTTGACTGGAATATTTTTGAAAAGAGAGACAAGCGAAGTTACAATAGTAACGCCGGCGGAAGGTCCATCTTTTGGGGTTGCACCCTCCGGAACATGGACATGGACATCGTTTTTTTGCAAATCTTCAATTGCGATTCCGTAAAATTCAGCGTGAGATTTCAAGTAAGCAAAGGCGATTTGCATGGATTCCTTCATAACATCGCCGAGTTTTCCCGTGAATTTTATCTCCCCTTTTCCGCCCGCAATTTTTATCGATTCGATCGAGAGAATATCCCCGCCTGCGGAAGTGTAAGCAAGACCGGTCGTAATTCCAACGGTTATTCCGTCCTCTTTTTCGCCGTGCTCATATTTTGCAACGCCAAGGTAATCCTTCAAGTTTTCCGGAGTAATTTCGCATTTTTTCACTTCCTCTTTCAGAATTCTCACCAAAGCTTTCCTTCCAAGTTTGAAAATATTTTGCTTTAAGTTACGAACGCCGGATTCCCTCGTGTAATGGTTGATTAGTGAAAGGATTGCGGTATCGGAAAGTTGAATTTCGTCTTTTTTAATCCCAACTTCCTTCAAAGTTTCGGGGATAATATATTCCTTTGCAATTTGGACTTTTTCAAGCTCGGTGTAGCCACTAACATTCACAAGTTCCATACGATCAAGCAATGGCTGGGAAATGTTTAAACTGTTTGCCGTTGCGATGAATGTAACATTTGAAAGGTCGAAGTCTACTTCTAAATAGTTATCCTGAAATGATTTGTTTTGTTCTGGGTCAAGAACTTCAAGCAGTGCGGAGGCTGGATCTCCCTTATAGGAATCCGAAATTTTGTCGATTTCATCAAGTAAAATCACGGGGTTCATTGTTCCTGCTTTTTTAATTGCACCGATAATCTTCCCCGGATACGCCCCGATGTATGTTTTTCTGTGTCCGCGAATTTCGGCTTCGTCCCTCATTCCACCTAGCGAAACCTTAGCATATTTCTTGCCCATGGCTTCTGCAATTGAAGCAACGATGCTTGTTTTTCCAACACCGGGAGGGCCATACAAGCACAAAATCTGCCCTTTTGGTTTTTCAATTCGGGAATAAACGGCGATGTATTCAAAAATGCGTTCTTTGATTTTATCAAGACCGTAATGGTGTTTGTTTAGGATTTCGCCCGCTTTTTTTGCACTAATTTTATTTTTGGAAAATCCGTTCCAAGGCATGGAGAACATCCAATCAAGATAAGTTTTTACGATGGAGTTTTCCGAAGAATACGATGAGAGTGATTTCAAATGTGCGATTTCCTCGGAAATTTTTTCCTTAATTTCCTTTGGAGCCTTCAAAGTTTTGAACATTTTTTCATATTTCTCAACGCCGTCAGAAATTTTCCCGCTTGTGGCATTGAGTTCCTTTTGAAAGACTTCGATTTGTTCGCGAAGGTAGTGTTCTTGCTGGCTTTTTGAAAGATTGTGGCGAACTTTTCCCTGAATTTTGTTTTCGAGTTCGGAAAGTTTGATTTCGTTTGCGTAAACTTTGGCGATTTTTGTCACCCTTGTTGTGAAGTCGAGTTCTTGCAGAATGTCCATTTTTTCTGCGATTTTGATGGGCATCGTGGAGGAAACGATATCGGTATAGACTTCGGATTCTTCAATTTGGGTAACGGTTGCAACAATATCAACGGGAATGATGTTTGAGGTTTTTACATAGTCGCCAAATGTGTTTTTCAAAGCACGCACAAGAAGTTTTGCTTCGTTTTCATCGATTGGATTTGTTTTTTCTTTGGTGAATTCGGCGGTTATGAGCTTTTTTGTTTCGTCGTGGTGGAATTCGTGAATTCGAACGCGTGTGTGAACATCGACGATGATTTTCATTTCAATCTTGCCTGTTTTTGCAATGTGGACAATATTTGCAAGAGCACCGTATTGGTAGAGGTTATCGATGGTGATTTCCTCATTACTTGCTTTTTTTTGTGTAATAATAACAATGGGCTGACCTTCCTTAAATGCCGTGTTGATTGCATTTACGGACTCTATTCTTCCAATATAAAGCGGAACTATTGTGTTTGGGAATGTGACGATATCCCTTATGGCAACAACTGATGCCCTTTGAATTCCGATTTTGTTTTCCATGTTAAAAAATCACTTGCATTTCAATATATATAGTTTGACTTTAAAATAAGTCAAGTCAATATACGGAAAAATTTTAATGAATTATTAAGCTTTATGGATAGCCTTCTGACGATTATCTCAAGTTATGCCTTGGAATTTTCACTTTTTGGTGTTGCAATTTTTTCTTTGGTGATATCCATGCTAAAGCCAATTGGCGTTTCGAAATCTGTGCGAAATACTTCCATTGTGTCAATTTCAACGATGATAATCTTCGTATTCTTTAACGAGATCATCTTTGCGAAAAATATCAATGTATTACACTTGTTGATGCTATTCATTTCGCTTTTGCTTGTGCATTTGCATGTCTATTACGGTTCGCATAAACTTGCAAATTTCAGCGTATATTTCCTTGTAATCACAAGTGTTGTTGGGTGTTTATTTGCAATGAAAGCAAGGGATTTCCTCTCGCTATATCTCGCATTTGAGACCGTTTCATTTGTCGGATACATTCTTGTTGGAATGATGAGTAAAAAGCCGTTTGTTTCGGAATCTGCGGTGAAATATTTTGTTATTGGGGGGGTATGCTCCGCACTGATGCTTTTTGGAATTTCATTCATTTATGGTGTTTCAAATTCAATCAAATTTGCCGATGTTGTGAATTCTCCGCTTGCAACAGTTGGAATAATACTTTTCCTTTGTGGTGTGTTTTTCAAGCTAACAGCGTTTCCGTTTCATTTTTGGGCACCGGATGTCTACTCCGCAAGCAATCTTCCCGCAATCGCAGTCATTTCCGTTATTCCAAAAATTGCCGCATTGTTTGCCTTTGCGAACTTAATTCCATCGCTGCATAGCAATCTCGCCTTCACAGTCATTGCATTGGTTTCGGTCGGTTCAATGTTTATTGGTGCATTTGGTGGAGTCTTCCAAAACCACATTCAGCGAATCATTGCATACAGTGGAATCGCAAACATGGGTTACATTCTTGCAATATACACCGATTCCAACTTCTCCTATCAAACACTCATTGAATTCGTCGTGATATACGCCGTTTCAGTATTGCTTACAATCACAATTCTGATGTCTATCCGAAAAAATTTCGGTTACCAACGCACAATTTCCTCAATTCAAGGGCTTTACAAAACCAATCCCACGCTTGCATTTTTGCTGAGCTTCTCGCTTTTGAACTTGGCTGGCATTCCGCCTCTCGCAGGTTTTGTCGCAAAATATGTAATTATCAAGGATCTCCTCTCATCGCAGCACTACATTCTCTCAATCGCGATCGTACTTTCCTCCGCAACTGCATTGTTTTATTACTTGAAAATCATCAAAAATATTTACCTCGCAACCCCTTCAAAGGAACTTGAACTCTACAAATCGTTCAACATTGCAATTACAATCAAAACATATACAATCATCATGTTGATATTCTGCATTTCTTACGCATTTTTTCAATATACACCGTTTTATAAGTCACTTATTTGGCAATTTTAAGTATGAACAGCAACTTTTATTACAAAAATAACCGTTTATTTTGCGAAGAAAACCCTGTTGAAACCACGCATACACCGCATTATGTCTATTCCACAAAGCAGGCGGTTGAAAATCTGCAAAAACTTCAAAAACACCTTGATGGCATAGAAAACCTTGTCGCGTTTTCGATAAAATCGTGTAATAATCGCGAAATTGTTCGTGCATTAATTCAGGCTGGATCTGGCATTGACTGCGTTTCGCTTGGTGAAATGAAGCTTGCCATCGAATGCGGATGCAAACCCGAAAAAATTGTTCTTGCGGGCGTTGGAAAAACGGACGAAGAAATCACATTTGCCATTGAAAATCAGATTTTGCAAATCAATGTTGAATCTGTCGAGGAAATGGAAATTATCCAAGAAATTGCAGGGAATATTGGGCAAAATGTGCGAATTGCACTCCGCGTCAACCCACATTTGAAGGTGGAAAGTTACACACATGACAAAATTACGACAGGCAAAATTGGCAATAAATTTGGCATTGATATCACCGATATCCCGCACGCACTTGATGTCATCAAAACCCTTTCACGCCTTGAATTCGTTGGGTTTTCGTGCCATATTGGTTCGCAAATTTTAGATGTCTCCATGTTTGAAAACGCGTTTGAAATCCTCACAGAACTCATTTTGAAAACCCAAAAACAAGGGTTTTCGTTCAAAACTGTGGATTTCGGCGGCGGTTTTGGCATTCAATATCGTGAATCTGACAAAATTTTTGATTACCAAAAATACGCTTCCATAGTCAAGAAATGCCTTACAAACATTGGTGGAAATGTGCTTGCGATATTCGAACCCGGAAGGTCGATATCGGCGAATGCAGGGGTTTTGCTCTCAAAAATTTTGTATATCAAGGAAACTTCGCACACGAAATTTGCAATAATCGATGCAGGAATGAACAACCTGATTCGCCCCGCAATGTACGAATCTTTTCATGAAATCGTGCCTGTTGATGTGAAAAATTTGCCGCAGGAAAGCTATACAATCGTTGGTCCAATATGCGAATCTAGCGATGTTTTCCACAAAATCTATGCAATTGAGGAGCTTCACCGTGGGGATTTCATCGCAATCCTAAATGCAGGTGCGTACGGCGAAGTTATGAGTTCAAACTACAATTTAAGATAACCTTTCCGCTATTTCAAATACTCCCTCTGAAATCGCAAAACATTGTATTTTTGCCTCCAATGCAATCGCACACGCAGTTTTTGCCCGCATTCCTGCCTTGCAAAAAAAATGCACTTCTGAAAATCCAGACAATTCATTAAGACGCAACTGCAGTTCATCAAGTGGAATGTGAAGCGTGTTGGGGATTGAGATTTGTGCGTGTTCTTCGCGTGTTCGAACATCAACAATTGCAATGTTTTTTGTTTGAATTTCGGAGAAAAGTTGTTTTATTTTTGTCATTTTGATGGGTAAAATCATTCAATGTCGGTTTTTTCTTAAAAACTTGGCACATTTATCGGAAATGTCAATTAAAATATGCCAAGTTCTCCGTGCATCTCAAAGCATTTTTTGAGCGTCTGGACCATACTTATTCTGTTTTCCAGCATCAGCACTTTCTTTCTTCAATTGTTGTTCTACAAAGTAGCTACCCTTATTATTCGTGCTAAAACCACAGCCGGTGTTGTGAAAAAGCGTTCTTACTTCGTTCACAGCGCCAAGCGGGCCATTATGACCCTTGTAGACATCCAGCATACGATGTGCACCCTCCTTGGTATGAACATGCTTACTCAAGTTCAATCTTGGGCGGTGGTCGTCAAGATCGTGCAATAAAAGATCGTTCGGCGTGCTGGGATCCATTGCCAAGCCTTTAACGAATGTGTGGAACGAGTTGTATGATTTCTCAAAATCTTTATACAATTTACTTTCCTTGCCGCCTTTAATCCATTTACTTGCTTCCTCGAGGTCA